>NZ_JACEQV010000006.1:0-247593 GCF_015356275.1 Pseudoalteromonas sp. PPB1
CTAACCAACTGAGCTACGGTCGTACAATAATAAACGCTTTAAAATTAATCTAGAAAGATTAATTGGTACGACCGAGTGGATTCGAACCACCGACCCCACCATGTCAAGGTGGTGCTCTAACCAACTGAGCTACGGTCGTACAATAATAAACGCTTTAAAATTAATCTAGAAAGATTAATTGGTACGACCGAGTGGATTCGAACCACCGACCCCCACCATGTCAAGGTGGTGCTCTAACCAACTGAGCTACGGTCGTACAATGTTGAGCAACTATGACTGTTTTGTTGCATTACGTCACTTGCCAACGGCCGCTAATATATAGCGAGCGTTCGAAGGGATCAAGTAAATTTGCTAAATTAATGTTTGTTTGCACTTTTTTCGCTCATACCGGTGCAACTTTACACACTTTGTAGAAGCCTTGCCACCATTGTGCATGCTGCCTGCTCGATGATTTCAGCTCTGTCATCAGGGCCGCTGCATGATCCGGGTATAACGGGTGAGGTATAGCTTGTGAAATTTGAGCGAACGAGTTACTCAGTTCCTGTAACTGATTACTGAGCTGAGACTGGTATGGTTGCAATTGCGAAATAGCGTATTTATTGAAAATATTATGCAACACCTGAGCCTTTTTCTTGTTTTTACCTTCAGGACAAATCGTTTTTTCCAGCTCTATTTGCGACAGCCATGTCGTTAGTTTTTGGTTCCAGCTAATTTGTCTACGCGCACTGGTCATTAAAGTTTGGATATAGCTGTTATTGTGTAATTTACTTAAGGCAGGCGTTATTTTCTGTGGGTCAATGTTTTCAGGGGTAAGTAAACTGTTTGCTATGGACGCAAGCACAGCCAGGCTCTCATTGGCCTGGATCTCATTGTCTGTGCCTCGCTTGTCAGTTTCTTCAAATGTCAGTCGGTTAAATTGGTTTAGTTCGGGCTCTGCTGAGAGCATAAATGCGAAATACTGAGGCAGCGCTGTGCGCTTTTCTTCGGCTGCCTGACGAAGAATGTGTTTGACTTCCTGATTCTGAGTTTTGGTATCCTGAATGCAGCGTTCAGCCAGCTGGATAAAGCGAACTTGATACTTGAATACCTCGCTGGGGACGGCCAGTTTACCGAGTTGGTTATTGTGTCGTGCTACGTCCTGGGCCAGCGCACAATGTCCCAGGTTGGCTAGCTGCAATACAGAGAGCTTAAACGAGGCTTCAGGCCTGGTGGCTGTGTATTCGACGATAGGGGATAGTTTGTCAATGCTGGGCGGAGGGATGTCCAGCACATTGGCCAGCCTGTTGGCATATTCCTGGTTGATGTCACTGGCAGTGGGTGTACAGGCCACTGCCAGTAGCAGGCTAAACAGGATCGGGGCGTAACGTATCAAGCCGTTTCCTCACAAAATAAAGAAGTAGTATAGCGGCGCAAGTCAAACCGACGATAATGCCGACCCAGAACCCTCTGGCACCCATGGCCGATGTCAGTATGTCGGTTTTTGCCAGCACAAAACCGAGGCTGAACCCAATCAGCCAGTAAGACACAAAGGTGACAATGGTGATGGGGCTGGTGTACTTCAATCCACGCAATACACCATTGGCAGCAACCTGCAAAGCATCTGGCAGTTGATAAATACATGCCAGCACGATTATCCCAGAGGCCAGTAACGCCACTTCGGTATTTTGAGTATATACCCAGGCAATCTCATTTCGGATCACGTAGGTAAAGGCCGCAACAATCACTGATACTACCACGGCACAGACAAAGCTGGTGTAGACCGAATTTACCAGTTTGGGGTAATTGCCTTCTCCTGACAAAGTTCCGATACGTATTGCGATCGCCATAGAAAGGCTAAGAGGGAGCATAAACAGAATGGTGGTTACGCTGGCTGCTATTTGGTGTCCGGATACTGCGATGGCTCCGAGATCTGCAATGAATAGGGGAATACAGGCAAATAAGGTCACTTCAAAAAACGTTGCGAGACAAATGGGCAGGCCAAGTTTGACTATTTGAAACAAGGTTGCAGCATGCGGCCGTGCGAAGGCTGTGATCAACCAGTGTCCATCGAGATATTTATTGTTGAAGCTATAAATCAACTGCGCGATGGCCATGACCCAAAATACTAAGGTTGTTGCGAGTCCACACCCCGCGCTGCCCAGTGCAGGCATGCCAAATTTGCCATAGATAAATACATAGTTGGCAAAGACATTGACGACCAGTCCAAGCAAACTAATGTACAAAGCTGCTTTTGTGTTACCAACGCCTTCTGTGACATTACGATAGACAGAAAACAATAAAAAAGCAGGTAATCCCCATTTCACAAAATCAATATACTGTTGTGCTAAGTCTGTGATAGCACTCGCTGCCCCGATACGTGCAAAGACCAAAGGAGTAAAGGCACTGGCAATAAAACCAAGTGAAGAGAGTATTAATGCAAGGTAGATACCCTGCTGAAAGTAGGTTTTAATACCGTCTCGTTGTTTGGCCCCATCGCAGTAAGCAACCATACTGGTGATTGCCAATAGAATACCCTGTAAAGAAAAGGTCATTGGGTTCCAGGTGCCGGTTGCAATTGACAGTGCAGCGAGATCTTCGGCACTGACTTGCCCCGCCATCATAGTGTCGACAACCGACATAAGTACCAGCGTGATTTGGGCAAAAAAGACAGGGGTGGCAAGACGCACCAGGCGCTTTGCTTCCCATAAAGCAAATTTCATACTGAGTCTGGACTTCCTAAAACGTTAATCTTAAAAAACTTCTTTAAAACTTACCACTTTTATCTGATAAAAGCGCAGTTTAATCTGATGAGTGTTTGGGTTACACTGCGCGGCATTATTCTCGAAAATCTGAGTGTTATGTTTACCGGAATTGTACAGACTCAAGCGACAGTAGTTAGTGCTGTGTTGCGCGAAGGGATCATGAAGCTGGTGTTGTCGGTTGACAGCCGATATTTGGAAAAATTGACTCATGGTGCGAGTATCGCAATTAATGGATGTTGTCTGACCGTCACAGATTTTGAAGTAAGAGGTGCAGACGTCGTCGGACAGGTGTCTTTTGATGTGATCGACGAAACGCTCCAGTTGACCAACCTGAACTTGCTGCAGCAGGGCAGCCGGGTTAATTTTGAACGCTCTGTGACCTTTGGTACTGAGTTGGGTGGGCATATTGTGTCCGGCCATGTGCATTGTCAGGCGACGATCCTGGCATATATTCAGGAAGCCGATAACTGCCGGATCAAACTTGCCATTCCTGAGCAGTGGAAAAAATACATTCTTTATAAAGGGTTTATCAGTGTTAACGGTGCAAGTTTGACGGTAGGTAAACTAGAAGAAGATGGTTTCTGGCTTCATCTCATTCCGGAAACACTGGCACTGACCAACATTGGCACAGCCCACGTTGGCGATCTGTTTAATATTGAAGTTGACCAGCAGACATACACGACCGTGAACACGGTAGAACATTATTTGCGTAAAAATAGGGGCAATTTCTCATTGTGAGACTATCCTGGTGGCGCGAGTCGATGATTTCGAGGCGATAATACCGCTGTTACATCCTGTTATCGTTGCGGCGCTGGTATCTGAGGAGACAATACCGTGAGTAGCAGGTGTTGTTCTTAAACATGTGGTGATGTGGGCACTGTCAGTGCCCATTAAAAGACTTGTTCGTCGTCTGCATCAACCCTCAGTTCAAGCTTGTTAATTGCGTAATCTATATGCATGTTCAGATGGATCGGGTTGCAACAAGCTGCGCAATCTTCATAGTAGTCCTGATCACCTTCGCTGGCGTCCAGACTAACAAAAATATGATGGCCACAATGCGGGCAACTAATACGTTGGTCATACAGCTGCTTCATGAGTTTACTCCAACGAGTTTTCCGTTTTTTACATTAATAACTATAGCAGCATTGTGGAGTATTACAGTAAAGTTGCAGTTATTTGCAAAGGTCTTCGATGTGGTTAGCGGCCTGCTTCAGATAATCCCCTGCGAACATATTTGCGTGGCATAGCAAAGGATAGAGTTGATAGATACGCCGGCGGTCTTCATACCCTTCCATTCTGGGGTAAACACTATCATACCCTTCATAAAATGCATGTGGCAGGGGCGCAAAGAGTTCGCTCGATGCGAGATCTATTTCTCTGTCACCATAATAACAAGAGGGGCAGAATAAACAGGGTTTACCCTGGGAAAAGGCGATATTGCCACGCCAAAAGTGGCCGTGAAGCAAAGATGGCGCGACTTGATGTGGCAACATGGGTTTAATGCGCTCAACGAACTGGTCGATATCGACCAGTTTGATCCCTTTTTCTGCCAATAGTTGTAGCTGCCAGGCGATCCGTTCTTCGGCAAAAAACAATTCCCATTTTTTATGCCACTGGTTTGGCTGAGCCAAATCGAAAAAGTAATTATCTTCCTCCAGTCCATACATTTTTTGCTCGTGGCGAGCGTGTAGTTTGGCGAGCGTGGTGCCACAGGTGTACCAATCTTCGAGCTCTCCTGACGTCTCAAGCCATTCAAGCACCAAAAAGCAAAATTCAATGCTTGAGCCTATTGTGATGGTATCGGCAACTAAAAAGTCGCTGTCCCGGATCAATGTGTCATGGTTGCGGGCCTCGCATTCAAAGCGCTCCAGCGCTTGAATATGATCTACTTTAACCAGATAGCAGTGATGATCATTCTCGATTTTAAACAACCGAGCGTGCGCATTGCAGGGCAATTGCGTTTTACGGGTAAACTCGAAATGTTCATGAATTGCATCACTGATATACTGGTTTACGAGATTCCACATAGTCCCGCCAAGGTTTGAGCACCACACATAGTCTAAACTATGGCCGATTTTTGCTATAACACAAATACTTGTAGCGAGATTTAAATTCACTACAATATGCGGCCGGGCAAAATACTCAGATCATAAGAGGCACTGATGAGTAAAAGTTTAGCGACGAATATCCTGGCCGCTGTGGTTGTACTGCTTGGCTGGTTATTAAAGATCGATGTGTTATGGACTATGGGCTTGTTTGCCTTGTCGGGGGCCGTGACAAACTGGCTTGCAATACACATGCTGTTTGAGAAAGTGCCGGGTCTGTACGGGTCGGGCGTGATCACCATTAAATTTAAAGAATTTAAAAGCGCCATTCGTAAACTGATACTCGAAGAGTTCTTTAACGAAGATAAGTTGCGTAGTTTCGCACAAAAAAATGAGATTCAGCTGGATCTGAAGCCAGTTATTACGCAAACCGACTTGTCACCTGCATTCAATAAATTGGTACAGGTGATAGAGGCTTCTCAATTTGGGGCTATGTTGGCCATGGTGGGCGGTAAAGAAGCGATTGAGCCGATGAAAGACAGCTTCACCGATAAAATGAAAGAAGCCTTGTTTGAAATCAGTGAAGGGGAAGATTTTCAGCAGCAACTGTCTGGCCTATTGAGTAGCGGGCAGTCGGTTGATGCCGTAAAAGTAGCCATTGAACATGCTGTTGAAGAGCGTTTGGAAGAACTCACGCCAGCGATGGTCAAAAGTATTGTTCAGGATATGATCCACACGCACCTTGGCTGGTTGGTGGTTTGGGGTGGTGTCTTCGGTGGCTTGTTTGGGCTCATTGCAGCTTTGGTCTAAAGGCCACCTTGTGTGGGTCATTTAGATTGGATAAAACCATTTATATGGACGCATCGTGCTGGGTATCAGTTCACGATGCGCCGAATGGATGGCTGACACTTATCTGGAACCAGAAATGACGATTGTCTGTGTGTTTTCGGTCATCGCTATGTCTGTGATTGACGTGTCAGTCGTAAAGTCGATATTAAGCAGCCCCGCAGTTTTATGCAGGCCAAATTTCTTGGCAAACTGAGGCACTGGCATCTCGTTGCAGGTGAGTTTATTGGCAACAATAGAGCGGCTGATACGATGCTCCGTTAGTTCTTTAATTAAAGTTAGGCGGTGGTTAGTTCCTACTGCAACACATAGCTGTGTCGCGATGCTGTTGTCTGCTCCTACAAATTCTATGTCTCCTGCACTGGCAGCCATGCTGGTGGCCAGAAGCAGAGGGGAAAGCACTAAAGTCGCGGCAAGTTTCATGATCTTCTCCAGATTTATACAAAGCTCACAACAAGTATTAATGCGAATGCTGCAAAATGCTGTAACCATGAAATAACCGAATGTAAGTAACTATGTCTGCTGTAAAAGTGCTAAGTAACAAATTGATTTTAATGCTATAGTTGTTTCAGACGTAAGAGAATAATGTGTTTTGTCAGGGCAGTTTTTTTTCGATTAACTATTTTTCTTTGTTTCATTATAGTGATGTTTTCCTTTAATTGAGCTTAGATTAATACCTGTGTCAAAAGTATGTCGATACTTCTCTGGTTGTGACTGCAATACAGGTTTGTCGACATTGCGTACTGCCGATAATATGCACTGTACTGAGTTTGCAACACCTTTAGGAGTCACACTTGGATTCGCGGTATTGATGTAGAAAAAATAGGGGCTGATCATGCGGTTATGCTTGGCTCCAAGAATGCCATTACAGCTAATAGCAGGTGTATTAAAGTCAGCTTAGTCTCTATTGCAGGGAGAAAACTCGAAATGTGCAGATGGCCGAGCTATATTGTGAACTGTCGAAACTTAGTTGCAATTTTACGTCAATTGTAAGCCAATACTCTGCGGGGTGATCAATCACGCAGAACAATAAGAGAAATATGATGCAAAAATTCAAGCCGACGGCGATTGTACTTGCATTAAGTACAGTTCTTTTAGGGTGCCAGGACAAAGGCCCTCAGAAAGAAAAAGTCACCATTGATAAAAATCCATACCCAAGTACCTATCAGCCTCATAGCTCAGGCTCCACTTTAATCACCAATGCAACTGTACTGACAGGTACAGGCGAGCTGTTGGAAGACACGGATGTATTGCTTAAAGACGGCAAAATCAGCCAAGTTGGTAAAGACCTGTCCGCTCAGGCTGACGTGACCATCGATGCTCAGGGCAAATGGGTCACACCAGGTATTATTGATGTGCATTCACATCTGGGTGCTTATCCAAGCCCTTCTGTAGAGTCTCATGCAGACGGTAACGAGATCACCAAGCCGAATACAGCCCAGGTATGGGTTGAGCACTCAGTTTGGCCACAGGACCCGGGCTTTAACCGGGCGCGTGAAGGCGGGATCACCACCTTACAGATCCTGCCCGGCTCTGCCAACCTGTTTGGCGGTCGCAGTGTAACGCTGAAGAACGTGCCATCACCAACTATGCAAGGCATGAAGTTTCCGGATGCACCCTATGGTCTGAAAATGGCGTGTGGTGAAAACCCGAAACGTGTTTATGGTGGTAAGGGCGTCGCACCTTATACGCGTATGGGTAACATGGCGGGATATCGTGCTGCCTGGGCTGAGGCGACCGAATACAAACAGGCTTGGGAACAATATGATGCGGCTTATGCGGCAGGACTGAACCCGGATGCACCAAAACGTGACATTCGTTTGGATACGCTTCGTGGTGTGCTTGACGGTGAAATCCTGATCCACAATCACTGCTATAAAGCGGAAGAAATGGCTATGATGATCGACCTCTCTAAAGAGTTTAATTATCACTCGGGTACTTTCCACCATGGTATTGAAGCTTATAAAGTCGCTGATCTGCTTGCCGAGAATGGTAATTGTGCCGCATTGTGGCCTGATTGGTGGGGCTTCAAAATGGAAGCATATGACATGGTTCCTGAAAACGTTGCCATCGTGGATGCCGTTAAAAATTCATGTGCCGTTGTTCACTCTGATTCAGACACCACAATCCAACGTTTGAATCATGAAGCTGCCAAAATCATGAACACTGCGAACCAGGCCGGATTCTTGCTTAAAGAGCAAGATGCCATTAAATGGATCACATATAATGCGGCTAAATCGCTCGGTATCGAAGAAAAGACCGGGTCGGTCAAACAAGGTAAGCAAGCGGATATTGTTATCTGGGACCGCAATCCATTTAGCGTTTATTCTAAAGCCGAAACCGTCTACATCGACGGTGCCAAAGTATATGACCGCTTCGATGAGAAATATCAGGCGGTGAGTGATTTTATGCTGGGTCAGCGCTAAGGAGTAAATGATGAATAAGTTTAAGATTTCTTTATTGACCAGTGCATTGCTGGCTTCTTCAGCCGCATTTGCTCAGATCACGGCGATCACCAATGCTAAGGTTCACACATTGACTGACGCGGGTACCCTGGAAGGGGCAACTGTGGTAATTGAAGACGGCACCATCACTGCGATTAACCCAACGAGTATCGAGGCCGATGTGACGATTGATGCACAAGGCCGAGTTCTTACGCCTGGTTTTATTGGTTCAATGAACCAGCTAGGACTGGTTGAAGTGAGCGCAGTGGCCGGCTCAAGAGATGCAGGTGATGATAAAGCCGACGTGGATTTTGATGCCAGCCCGGCATTCAACCCTCGTTCGTCGCTGATCCCATATGGTCGCAAAGGCGGTATCACGCAAAATGTGGTAATGCCACATGGCGGAAAGAGCATTTTCAAAGGGTTAGCCTTTGTAGTGGACTTATCCGGAGAGTTTGACAGTGTACTGAAGACGCGCACTGCATTGTTGGTTGACATGGATGCAAGCAGCACCGGGTCGCGTGCAATGAAATACAAAACCCTGGCAGAAAAGCTTGAAGGTCAGCAGCAAAAGCTGTCTGATAAGGGCAAGAAAGACGATAAGAAAGCAGCGAAGAAGCCAAGCCAGGAAGAGCAGGTACTGACCGCAGTATTGAAAGGTGAAATGCCAGTTGTTGTTGGCGTAGAACGCGCATCTGACATCCTTGAAGTATTGAAGGTGAAAGAGCAGTTTGGCCTTAACCTGGTTCTTTGGGGCGTGAATGACGCTGTTCTGGTTAAAGAGGAAATCGCTAAGGCGAATGTTCCTGTGGTTATCAGTGCAGTGTCTAACTTGCCAACCAGTTTTAGCTCATTACATGCTGATCTTACCAACGCCGGAGAGCTTGAGCGTGCTGGCGTAAAAGTGCTGTTGTCTGGTTTTGCATTTGAAGGGGCGCACAATTTGTATCAGCTGCGTTTCGATGCGGGTATTGCTGTCGCACATGGTATGAGTTACGAAGGGGCGCTAAAAGCGGTCAGTAGCAATATTGCAGATGTATTTGACCTGGACGGGGGTAAGATTGCCTCTGGCCAGCGTGCAGATTTGGTACTTTGGAGCGCCGACCCATTTGAGTTTACTACAACCTTAGATAAACTCTGGATCAATGGTGAAGAAGTGAGTACAGAATCTCGTCACGATAAACTAAGAGACCGCTATACCACAGACTCCGATATGCCTCGCGCGTATACTAAGTAATCAAGATATCGATAAAGGTCCGTCAGGGCCTTTTTTCTTGCCTAAAAATCATATTTTCACTCTGTCGATTTGCGTTTAACCGTTAAAAAAGTAAGACCGCTGGCGCTGTTGAATGGGGCTGCCATAGGATATAATTTGGCTAAGTCTTAAGAGGTTATAAACGTTTGAAGTGGCAAGCTCTGGTCGATAATCGACAGCGATTTTTCTGGGTTTTACAAATTGCAGGCTGGATTGGCTATGCATTGGTAAACTACATAGGTTCAAAAGTATTCGAAATGCGCGATATTTACGTTTTTGTGATCGTGCTCAACGCCTATGCAGGTTGTCTGATGACAGTGCCATTGCGTTATCTCTACCGTAAAGTATGGAACGCAAAACCACTATTGCTTATCTTTGTTGTTTTTAGCACCTCTTACCTGACAGGCACACTTTGGTCTGTCGTTCAGAAGTTTAACATGTGGGAAATTTACCGGCATGGATACAGGCCCGAAGAATGGTATTACTACCTTCAGCAAGGTTTGGATTCTGTTTACATTATTTTGTGTTGGAGTGGTCTATATTTCGGTATTAAGTACTATCAGCTGCTGCAAAGTGAACGACAGAAGGCACTGAAAGCTAATACGATGGCCCACGAAGCGCAACTTAAAATGCTGCGTTACCAGCTAAATCCCCACTTTCTTTTTAATACACTCAATGCCATTTCAACGCTGGTACTGGTTGAAGAGAATAAAGATGCCAATCAAATGGTGTCCAGGCTGAGCGATTTCCTGCGTTATACATTAAATACAGACCCAATAAAAAAAGTACCGCTAGAGCAGGAGTTGCATGCACTCAAATTGTATTTGAATATTGAGAAGGTGCGTTTTGATGAACGCCTTGAAGTGGTTTTTGATATCACTGAAGAAGCCAAACAAGCACTGGTGCCTAGTCTGATCATGCAACCGTTAATTGAAAACTCAATCAAATATGCTATTGCGCATATGGCCAGTGGTGGCAAAATCGAGATAAGAGCTCAGGTTTTTGCCAATGAGCTATTGTTAGAGGTAGGTGATAACGGGCCGGGTGCGTCCATAGAAAATGGCCAGTTGAGCAATGTCCAGGGGGTAGGTATTGCCAATACCCAGGACAGACTAAGAACATTATACGAAAATAATTATTCATTTGTGCTTGCGCACAATACGCCTTCTGGATTGAAGGTGAATATACGAGTTCCTTTTGAAAAGGCTGAGAAGTAAAGTAATGAGCAAAATCAGAACGCTAATAGTAGACGATGAGTCCCTAGCCAGAAAAGGCCTGGCTGTGCGCTTAAAACAGATAGAAGACATAGACGTTATCGAGTTGTGCAGCTCAGGGGAGCAAGCGCTTGAGTTATGCGCCAATCAACAAATCGATCTGGTATTTCTCGATATTCAAATGCCAACCATGAATGGGTTTGAAGTGGCCAGAGCGCTCAGTGAGAGTGTTAAGCCGTTGCCGGCCATCGTGTTTGTCACTGCTTTTGATCATTATGCAGTAAAAGCCTTTGAAATTCATGCTTTAGATTACATCCTAAAGCCCGTAGATGACAACAGACTAAAACAGGCGGTTGAAAAAGTGCATAGCTATTTGAAAACACAACAAGATAATGCTCACAAGAAAAAGCTCGCCAGCTTCGTTGCCGGTATCACAGGCAATAACTGCGAAGAAATTCTGCGTAAATTGGCTACTGGTGACACCATTGAAGACAAAAAGTATCCAGAGTCGATTGCGGTAAAAGAGCAGGGGGAAATCATTCGAGTATCTGCTGCCTCTATTCAATGGATTGATGCTGCCGGAGATTACATGTGTTTGCACTGCTCTGACGGTCAGACTCATATTTTGCGTAAAACGATGAAAGAGCTTGAGCAGGAATTGGACCCTAAATTATTTGTGCGTGTTCATCGCTCAGCTATCGTCAATACCAAGCAGATCAGCAAGCTGGTTACACAAAGCAGTGGCGAGTATTTGTTGGTGTTAGAAAATGGCCAGGAGTTAAAAGTCAGCCGAAGCTACCGTGACAAAGTTAAAGCGGCTTTAGCAAGCTAGACCGTTTTTGGATGATGAATTGAGAAGGAAGGGTTATCCGGGCAGCAATGCCACCCGGACTCAGACTTTCTAGACGGTGACAATTTTCATTGTATTGGTCGCACCAATGGTTTCCATTACGTCACCGTGAGTTAGGATCACCGTATCGCCTTGTTCCAGCGCACCTGTTTCGACCAGTGTATTTAGCGCATCGCGAACGGTTGATTCTCCACTACATTGGGTAGAATCAAAATAAACCGGATAAACGCCCCGATAGAGCGCTGTCTGGCCAAGTGTTCTGGCATGTCGAGAAAGTGAATAGATTGGCAAGCCAGAGCTAATTCTCGACATTAATTTAGATGTATTTCCAGACTCAGTCAGTGCAACGATGGCTTTTACTGAAGTCAGATGGTTTGCCGCATACATAGCTGACAGGGCCAGTGTTTCTGATGTATCAGTAAACATGCTATCCAGTCGGTGTCTTGAAATGTGTGTTTGTGGCTGTGATTCAGCACCAAGACAAACACGTGCCATCGTTGCGACGGTTTCTTCCGGATATTCGCCTGCAGCTGTTTCTGCTGACAGCATTACGGCATCAGTGCCATCCAGTACCGCATTTGCTACGTCCATGACTTCGGCACGGGTCGGCATCGGGTTATCTATCATAGATTCCATCATTTGTGTTGCAGTGATAACCGTTCTGTTGAGTGAACGTGCACGGCTAATGATTTGCTTTTGCTTGCCTACCAAGGCCGCATCACCAATTTCTACACCCAAATCACCCCGTGCAACCATCACTGCGTCTGAGGCTAATACAATGTCGTCAATCGCTTCAACTGAATCAACGGCTTCTGCACGTTCAATCTTAGCCAGTAGTTGTGCGTCTGATCCTGCTTTTTCAGCAAGGCCCCGAACGTAGCGCATGTCGTCGCCGCTGCGCGGGAATGAAACGGCAATATAGTCAACGCCAATTTCAGTCGCAGTAAGTAAATCTTCTTTGTCTTTTTCGGTAAATGCAGGCGCTGTCAGGCCACCCCCCAATCGGTTGATGCCCTTATTGTTCGACAGGACACCGCCGACAGTAACCGTACAGTGCACTTTATTGCCCGAAACGTTATCTACGGTTAGCTGGATAAGACCATCATTCAACAGAAGTAAATCGCCCGCATTTACATCATTTGGTAGCTCTTTATAATCAATACCGACAGACTCGATAGTGCCTTCACCTTTTTCAAGTTCAGCGTCTAGAGTAAACTTTGCACCTACGTCTAGGTTAACTTTGCCGTCTTTGAATGTAGAAACACGAATTTTGGGACCCTGCAAATCAGCCAGTATTGCGACGTGTTTGTTCAACTTTTTTGCAATTTCCCTGACTGCTTCTGCGCGGTCTTTATGGTCCTGTGCGACACCGTGGGAAAAGTTCAAACGAACGACGTTTGCACCTGCGCGAATGATTTTTTCTAAGTTATTATCTCTATCTGTAGCTGGCCCTAGTGTTGCTACAATCTTTGTGCGTCTAAGCATCAGGTTCTCCTGTTGGCTTGTCTCGGTGACTTTATCTGGATAACTTGCTGGGTTTTAAGAAAGAAATATCTTATAGCCCTTTTTAACATGCAAATTAAATTATATGATCTATATGAACTGATTATGACACCGGTGTCAGGTGGCGTCAATCACGACTTTTTGTCAATAACATGCCGTACTTATCTAAAATTGATTAATTTACAATCAGGTAGGCGGGATCAGTGAGGTAAGCTGAACGCTTTATATCCGACTCAGCTTGGGTATAATGACGGTACGCTACCGAAAGACTATTGAATTTGTTACCGAGGAGGAAAACTTAATGCAAGTTGCATTAGTTGGTTTGGGTGTGATGGGGAAAAACCTCGCGCTAAATCTTATAGAACAGGGCATGACATTAGTTGCCTATGATAAAAACCCGGACGCGGGAGCGGAGCTATTAAGTTGCGCGCAGTCGTCGGGTATTGCCGAGCGCCTTCACATCGTTTCCGATCTTGCTGACATGGTTAAGCGATTGGATACGCCAAGGTCTGTTTTGCTTCTGGTACCGGCTGGTGAGCTGGTTGATAAAGTGTGTCAGGACTTAATTGAAGCGGGTGTCGAGAAAGGCGACATCATTGTCGATTGTGGCAATAGTAACTACAAAGATGGTATTGCCCGCAAACTTAAGTACCAGAACAAGTTCGAGTTTGCCACGATGGGGATTTCGGGTGGTGCAGAAGGGGCTCGACATGGGCCTGCTATGATGGCCAGTGGCTCAGAAGGTGGCTGGGAGCGCTTAATTCCTTGGTTCGAAAAAGTGGCTGCCACGCACAATGGTGAGTCTTGCTTTGCACGTGTTGGTCAGTCGGCTAGTGGCCATTTTGTGAAGATGGTTCACAATGGTATTGAGTACGCCTTGATGCAGCTTATCGCAGAGATGTATCAGCTGTTACGCATAGGTACCGGCCGCTCACCTGCTCAGGTAGCAGAGGTGTTTAAGAGCTGGTCTGAAGGGCCGCTTAACAGCTATCTGCTCGCTATTTCAAGCCATATTCTGAGCCTTGAAAGCGATCAGAATGAACCTATGGTTGACCTAATTGACAATAAAGTGGGTGCAAAGGGAACGGGTCTTTGGACTGCACAAAATGCGCTTGAGCTTGGGATCGCAGTTCCGTCTTTGGTGGCTGCTGTGCAAGCCAGACATTTGACCAACACCATAGATACACCAGCAGCGAAAGAAATGACGTATGCTCAGCGTGCAACAAACAGTGTAGATCTGGATTTGGATGAACTCAAAGATGCATTCTATTTTGCCAGCCTGCTTTGTTATCGTCAGGGTTTGGCACTGATCAAAGGCGCGTCCAGATCGCACCAGTGGAAAGTTGATCTGGATAAAACCCTTCAGACATGGCGTGCAGGGTGTATCATCAGAGCCGATTATCTGGACGATATTGCCAAAGGCGTTGAGTTCCTGGATACACAAGAAGGGCCTGCCAATGCTTTACGTAAAATTGCTGGTCAGGCAATTCAGAGTGGCCTGGCGTTCCCTGTACTGGCTTCTACACAAACCTATTTCGCGACACTGAGTACGCCGAGCAATGGCCACTTAGTTCAGGCGCAGCGTGATTATTTCGGTGAGCACGGAATTAAGACCCACAGCGGTGAGTCGTGTCACCTGACTGATTTAGCTGAGATTGACGCTAAAGTCAGATAAATTGTTTGACTGTTCAAATAAAAAGCCCGGGATGTCAGCCCGGGCTTTTTTGTATGTGTGCGTATGATGGCTAACGAGTCAGTTCACCACGCAGGTTGTCTTGCATCAGGTGACGTACGGTCTCCAGTTCGAGACCCTGACTGAATAAGTAATGTAGCTTAGTCAGACATGCTTCCAACGTCATATCATACCCACTAATTACGCCGCAGTTGAGTAGGGCGTTACCTGTCGCATAGCCACCCATATTAACCTGACCCTGAATACACTGGGTTAAATTAACGATCACGACCCCTCTGTCCGAGGCCGCTTTAAGAGCGTTAAGAATATCTTCTTGCTGAGGTGCATTGCCGACACCAAAGCTCAGTAATATAAGGGCTTTGATATCACTCTGCAGCACATTCGCTACCATGGTGCTACTGATACCTGGGTACAGGTGCAGCACGCCTATGGGTTGTGATGCAACAGATGTGACGCGCAAACCCTGGTCAACGTATGGGCTGAGCTGACCTTCGAGTAATTGAATATTGATCCCAGCCTGAGCGAGAGGGGCCATATTGGGAGAGGCAAAGGCGTCAAATCCGTCAGCATGTGCTTTGATGGCACGATTACCTCGAAAGAGTTTGTTATTAAAAAACAGGCTTACTTCGGCAATGGGGTAGTTTGCGGCGAGATACATTGCATTAAGCAAGTTAACCTGGCCATCAGAGCGAAGTTGGGACAGGGGAATTTGTGAACCTGTGATAATCACAGGCTTGGTCAGGTTTTCGAACATAAATGACAGTGCAGATGCCGTGTAAGCCATGGTATCTGTGCCATGCAATACGACGAACCCATCGTACTCTTCGTATTTACTCTTAATGTCGTCGGCTATTAGTTGCCAGTGTTGTGGCGACATGTCAGATGAATCGATCAGTGGGCAGTATTCATGAATGTCGAACAGGGGCATTTCTTCTCGGGTGAATTCAGCATTACTTTTTACCGTCTCTGTGAGATATCCTGAGACGGGTACGTACCCCCGGCTGGATTGCTTCATGCCAATTGTGCCGCCTGTATAGGCAATATAGATTTTTTTTCTTTTCATTCTGGTACCTAAAAAAAAGCCCGGATCCTAGTCCGGGCTAATTATATCAACTGCAGCATCACAATGCAGTCAAATCATTGAGACATTCCTTACTCACCCACTATGCAAGTGGTACACAAGGTGTAGATGTTGTTAGGGTCATTAAATTGTGTGATCATCGCAGCACTTTGTTTCACCTGATAGAAAAGCTGGTTGAGCCCTTCATGAGCAATCGGATTTAATGACGGCGCATTATCTTCTGACGCTGAAAGCAAAGACTGCATGGTTGCTGAGCCGAAAATATCCTGTAGTAGCTGCTCCTTTTCTGACAGGGTTTGCTCAACAGTGTAAATATCGTAATGCTCAAGGTTGGCCATTTTTGCAGCAGCTTCAATCGCTTGCTGCTTAGTACCAAGTTGGTCAATAAGCCCAAACTCATGCGCTTGAGTAGCAAGCCATACCCGGCCTTGTGCGACATCATCTACGTCAGATACTGGCAGGTTACGGGAATCTGCTATCACAGAAATAAACTTGTTGTAGGCATCTTCCACACCCATTTGCAATACATCTGCAAACTTAGGATCCAGGCCTCTGGACAAAGAGGACGACTTAAGCTCAGTCGTTGCCACACCGTCTGAATATACGCCCAATTCTTTCAATGAATTCTCAAAGGTTAAGATGGTTCCAAAGACACCAATAGATCCGGTAATTGTACTTGGAGACGCCCAAATTTCGTTAGCAGACGCTGCAATCCAGTAGCCGCCTGATGCTGCCACTGAGCCCATAGACGCAATCACTGGTTTTCCGGCAGCTTTAATGGCCAGCACTTCGTTACGAATAACTTCGGAAGCAAACATACTGCCGCCACCAGAATCAATCCTTAACACCACAGCCTTTACTTTGTCATCCAGTCGGGCTTTTCGTAGCAGAGCCGCTGTTGAGTCACCGCCTATCATACCGGCTTTACGTTTGCCGTCGACAATCGTGCCTTTTGCAACGACTACGGCGACTTTTTCGGTAAATGGATTCGGGCCAAAGTCGTGTGACGCGGTACTTGCAAAGTAGTCCTCGAAAGAGATTTGTTTGAAGCGCTTACCATTGTTCTGAGTGCCTACCAGGTCAATCATTTTTTGGTTGAATTCCTGGTCTGTTTCGAGTGAATCAACCCAGCCATACTTTAAGGCAAATTGCGCAGAGTCGCCGGTCACCGAGGCCATTTTATCTACATATTGAGTAAGTGTTTCGTCAAAGTTGGCAAGTTCAAATCCGCGCTTGTTTGCTACGTCTTGTTTGTACTGAGACCATAAAGTGTTAAGCCAAAGTTTGTTGGCTTCTTTTGCAGCCGCAGACATATCATTACGAATGAATGGCTCAACCGCTGACTTATAGGTACCTACCCGAAAGATGTGTTGTGTGACCTTGAGCTTTTCCAGTGCCTCTTTAAAGTACATTGGGTAGGAGCCATAGCCACTGATGTTAATGCCCCCGTACGGGTGAACAGATACTTCGTCGGCGTGAGCGGCCAGATAATACTGAGACTGACTAAAATACGGGCTATGCGCAAAGACCTTTTTTTCTGATTCTTTGAAAGATTCAATAGCACCGGCAATATCACGTAACTTATCCAGGTGTGCGTAGTGCATATGACGTAAATCTAGGTAAAGCGCTTTGATGCGGGGGTCGCGGGCCGCTGTATTGATGGTGTTGACAACATCGTCGACCAGCATTTCTTTGGGCAGGTCTTGTTTACCGAACACGTCTCCCATAGCTGCGTCTATTGGGTCAACATAAGTTAGTTGCTCAACCAGTTTACCAGACAAGTTCAGTCGCAATACACTGTCCTGCGTTACCTGAGGTTGCTCCTCCGTTGAGAAAACACCGATCATCGCTGCAATGATCAGGAAGAAGAACAAAAAATTGAGGATCAAGCGGCGAGAAAAGTTTATCGCGTGCCAGATCCCGAGAAAAAATTTACCGATCAATTTCAAAGCTATACCTCTGAATGTCTTAGTGGAATGTACTCACTGTTAATCATAACTTAGTTGCCGCAGCGTCGTTAGAACAAAAACGTAACTAAGTATTTATTTGGCGACGATGGGCGAAAAATCAATCACTTTTCTATCATTGAATCGTATTTAACAGAAATTAGTCGCGGTTTTTGCTTGCGAAAAAATATAAAATCGTTAATGTTCACAGGTAAGACCAGTTACATTGGGGCACGCAATGTTAGAACAAAAACTACAATTGAAGAACACAGATTTGCGAAATCGCTTGGTCATGGGCTCGATGCATACAGGCCTTGAAGAGGGATGGCACAACAGGAAACGGCTCAAAGCGTTTTATGAGGAGCGCGCAAAAGGGGGGGTTGGCCTGATCATCACCGGTGGGTATAGCCCAAACCTGCGTGGTAAACTTACGCCGATATCTTCTTCATTTAACAGCCGCTATGACATCATTAAGCACCGGGCCTATACCGATGCTGTCCATGCACATGGCGGTAAAATTTGTCTTCAGTTATTACATGCAGGGCGCTACGCGTATCATCCATTTAATGTTGCACCCAGTGATATTAAAGCACCCATTAATCCATATACGCCAAAATCGATGTCGTTGAGCATGATCCGCAATACCGTTAAAGACTTTGCTAAATCGGCCAAAATGGCAGAAAAGGCGGGCTATGATGGGGTGGAAATCATGGGCTCTGAAGGTTATCTGATCAATGAGTTTATGGCTGAGCATACCAACAAGCGTCAGGACTTATACGGGGGAACGCTGGAAAATCGCATGCGACTGGCGGTTGAAGTGGTACGCGCAGTAAGAGAAAAGGTATCCGCAAAGTTTATCATAGTATTCCGTTTGTCAGTTATGGACCTGATCCCCAATGGCTCGACTGCTGAAGAGGTTACGCTTCAAGCCAAAGCGTTGGAAGAAGCCGGTGTCGACATTCTGAATACCGGTATTGGTTGGCACGAAGCACGTGTCCCGACGATTGCTAGCATGGTACCGGCCGGGGCGTTTCGTGAAGCATCAAAGCGGCTTAAAGATGTGGTCGATATTCCGGTCGTGGCCGTGAACCGAATTAACACACCTGAGCTGGCAAATGATATTTTGAACCAAGGTGAGGCTGACTTGATTTCTATGGCGCGGCCATTACTTGCGGATCCAGAATTCTTTAATAAGTATGCTGAAAATAAACCTGAACAGATCAATATTTGCATCGGCTGTAATCAGGGGTGCCTTGATCACGTGTTTAAAGGTAAGCGGGCAACTTGCCTGGTTAACCCACAGGCCGGCTATGAACTGGATTATCCGCTGGAGCGCACCAACAGCCCTAAGCAGGTATTGGTTGTGGGCGCTGGGCCAGCAGGCCTGTCTGCAAGCTGCTATCTGGCTAAGAAAGGACACAAAGTTACACTGATTGATAAGAATCAACATGCCGGAGGTCAGTTCAATCTGGCAATGCGCATACCTGGTAAGGAAGACTTTAAATACACCCTAAATTACTTCCTCAAAGAAGTAGCACGTCTGGGCGTGACCATGAAGCTGGGTTGCGAGTACGAGTCGTCTATGGCTCAGTCTTATGATGATATTGTCTTCGCAACGGGCGTTAGCCCCAGACAGTCCAGAATTACTTGCAGCGATGGCAAACGTGTTTTCGCTTACGATGAAGTGATCCGCAAAGAAGTTGAACTAGGAGACAAAATTGCGATTCTGGGTGCGGGTGGTATTGGCTTCGACATGGTTGCTTTTCTCGCTGAGCAAGCCGATCAGAGTATCGATGAGTTCAAAGCGCAGTGGGGAATTGAATGCCAGCCGTCAGACACTGCAACAGGAAAAAAGCTGTACATGCTTAAACGCAGTGAAGGACGCTTTGGCAGTAACTTAGGTAAGACAACAGGGTGGATCCACCGAGCTGTTGCCAAGCACCACAATGTTGAGCAGATTGCCGAGTGCGAGTATATCTCATTCGACAGCAAAGGTTTGTTGGTTAAGCAAGCGGGTAAAGAACGCGTTCTGGACGTGGACACGGTTGTGGCCTGTATTGGACAAACCTCTAATGATGCGTTGTTCAACAAAGAGGCTATGCCTGCGAATCAACATGTGATAGGCGGAGCCAAATTGGCATCAGCCATTGATGCTAAACGGGCTATTTATGAAGCCCTTCAGGTTGCCAGAAAAATATAATCGTTCCAGGGCAGACAAAGCACGGGCATGCTTATTAGGCATATCACCCGTGTTTTGTGCTATTTAAAACCATACTATTTGCAATAAAAAACGGTGATTTAAGGTCTACACTCTATAACATCAGTTATCACAGACTTTATTTATGTTTAAATCACTCTATTCCTTTTATCGTACCTTTCTTACTAGATTAGCCTTGCTCGACGGTCTGGCGCCATTGATGCTCAGGTTGATCCTGGCACCAGTTATGATCATAGCCGGCTACAGCAAACTAAACCTCGCTAATTCTGATATTACTGGCCTGTCGCGCTTGCTGGCCGATGAAAATGTGGTGGCCTGGTTTGGTAACGCAGATTGGGGGTTAGGCCTGCCGGCACCGGACTTGCTGGCCTTTCTGGCAGGCTGGACAGAGTTTCTCGGTGGCTGGTTTTTGTTAATTGGTCTGGCAACACGTTTGGTGTCCATTCCACTTGCTGTGACCATGTTTGTCGCTGCAACTCAGGTGCATTGGCATAACGGCTGGTTTTCAGTTGCTCCCAGTAATCCGGATACCAGCGCAGCACAGGTTTTTGCCTGGTTGGGCAGCGATGCTGCGAAGCAGAGTCTGGAAGCAAGCGCAGAAGTCGCTGAACGCTTGTCTCGTATCAAAGAGATTGTTGCAGCGAATGGGCTACCAGAATATCTTTATGAGTATGGCAATCCGGTGATCCTGAACAATGGTATTGAGTTCGCGGCTATCTATTTTGCGATGCTGATAAGCCTCTTGTTTACAGGAGGTGGACGCTACTTTAGTGTGGATTACTGGGTCCGAAAGCCGCTGGAACCTGAGCAAAATTACTTGCCTTAAGCGGTTTTTGAAAGCAGACACTAAACTTTTGCGCCGGTGTCGCGTTAGAATAGGGTACTAACAGAAATTTTAGGAATTACAAATGGATGCCATTGAACTATTAACGACGCGACAATCCGACAGCAACTTGTCATTCCCGGGTCCTGATGCGGCTCAGCTGGAAGTAATAAAAAAAGCAGCTCTTAAAGTGCCAGACCACGGAGGATTAAAACCATGGCGCTTTATTCTGGTTGAGGAGCATGGCAGGGAGAAACTGGGCGAGATTTTTTATCAGGCTGCTGTTGAGGAGCAACAAGAGCAACGCATCATTGACCGTGCTAAATCCTTACCTGAACGCGCTCCTATGCTTATCATTGCAGTTTCTCCTTATATGGAACATCCAAAAGTGCCCAGAATAGAGCAAGTAGAAAGCGCAGCTTGTAGCGTATTTGCTATGCAGCAGGCGGCCTTCGCTCAGGGGCTATCTGGCGTATGGAGAACGGGTTACTTTGCACAAAGTAACTCGGTGAAGCGCCAGCTGGGATTGAATGAACAGGATGAAATCGTTGGTTATCTTTACCTGGGTACACCAACCGTACACTGTACCAAACCTGTCAGGCATCAGCCTGAAGACTTTTTTACTCAGTTATAACTCTTGCAGCCAGCCGCATTCTTCTAACGTTTTTAGGCGTACAGTATCGAAGTCGGTTGGTCTGATGCACAGCTTGATAGGGCCTGTATGGTGCGCATTAGTGGCATTAAATCGTGTGAGTGGGCAGGCCTTTTAAAACGGTTCTAACAGTGCTTATCATTATGGTAGGGCTAATAAAGAAAATGCCGCTTTGCAGCGGCATTGGGCTCAGATAGGAACTGTTAGTCTTTTGCTATTAGCTAACAAGAAAAACAGAGCCTACAAACTTAGAAGTAACCACGGATCCCTAACTTGAAGTTACGTCCTGGTAACGGGGCTTGCTCTTTGATAAATGAGCTATGTACAAAGCCAAGTTCATCAGTGATGTTGTCTACATTCACATAACCTACCAGATCTACACCAGATAAACTGAAGTTGTAGCTAAAGCTTGCATCAAGCAAGGTGTAGCTGTCTGTTTTAGTTTCTGACTGCGCGAGGTTGTCCTGCGTCATGTAGTGAGTAGCACTTAGTTCAGCCATAAAGTCTTGTAGCTCGAAGCGGTAGCTTGTGCCCAGCTTGTTCGATGGAATACGTGGCAGGTATTCGCCTGAGTCCAGCTCAGCTCTCAGGTGGTCACCAAAGACCTTAATGCGGTTACGCGCATCAATTTGATAGTGGGCGTCAAATTCAAACCCATATAGTTCAGCATCGGCGCTTTCAAACTGATATACAGGTAGGGCTCCATCATGGTGATGATCAGCCAGTTCAATGCCGTGTTCACCGGTATACATGTAGCCAGTATTACGCTGATAATAGTAATTTGAGACATCATTGTAGAAGAAGTTTACTGTGTAACCAAAATCGCCAATGAAACGTCTGAAACTGATATCCAGGTTCGTCGATCTTTCCTGTTCAATGTGCTCAGGTTCGAAGTGAACTTCATCACCTTCGATGTGGTAGCCAAGGCCGAGCTCGTAGGTCGAGGTGGCGATGTGCAGGCCATTTGACAGCAACTCGGCAGTCAGAGGTGCACGCTCTGAGCGAGACAGGTTAACGGCAACATTTTGCCCTTCTGCATAGTCATACACGGCTCCAATTGAGGCACTAAAGTTAGTAGTATCCAGTGTATAGTCGATCACCTCAGCCATGTGCTCATCTTCATGACCTTCATGCTCGTGGTCATGCTCGTCGTGACCGTGGTCATCATGATCATGCTCGTCATGGTCATCGTGGCCTGACGTAAAGTTGCTAGACAATGCGAAGTCTTCAACACGTGCACCCAGCTCTAAAGTTACATCACCAAAACGGCGCTCTTCAAGCACGTAGAATGCGTGTGTTTTTGTGTTAGTCGCTGGGGTGAACGCTTCTGCGCCTTCAGCGGCGTAGTCACTGTCAGAGAAGTGATAACCGATAATGCCGTGCCACTCGCCCAACCTGTGCTCGATATTAGTTCTCAGTTCAGTTGTTTCGTTAGTAAACGTTGTTCCAACGGCACCATGTTCAATTTCAGAGTGTTCATAATCGGTAAAACCTGCGCGCACCTGAATAGACTCGATCCAGTTGTTATGCAATGCATAGTTAAACATTGCCTGCCATCTGTCTTGCTTAACACGAGCGAAGACTGCTTCTTCTTCTGTCCCATGTGCATGGTCGTGCTCGTCTTCGCTATGCTCATCATGGTCGTCATGATCATGTTCGTCGTGGTCATGCTCATCATGGTCATGTTCATCACCATGGTCGTGATGTTCATGCGAGTGGGCAGGGATCCCGTAGTCGGTTTCAATGCGACCGTACGACAAGCCAACCGTCAGGTGGTCGCCAACGAAGCTGGTACCAATATTAAATTGCTCGGAGTCGATAAAGGTATTGGCAACACGCTCAGCGTACTCAGTCTCGCCGTGTTCCTCTTCTCCGTGCTCATCGTGACCATGTTCATCATGCTCATCATGACCGTGTTCATCATGCTCATCATGACCGTGTTCATCGTGATCATCATGTCCATGTTCATCGTGGTCATGCTCGTCATGTTCTTCGCCAGGTAAGCCGAAACGTGGTGTTTCGTAATCGCCGCCTTTACGCGTTACGCCATCAAAGTGGAAGTTAAAGCCGTTGTTGCCTGCTTCGAATAAAGCAGCGACTGTATTGGTATTTGAATTGGTGTCATGGCTGAATTCAGCTGCACCCTGAACACCTTCAATCACATCAGTTGGGATACGATTATCAACCACATTAACTACACCACCAATAGCGCCTGAACCATATAGCAATGTAGCAGGGCCACGTAGCACTTCAATTTGCTGTGCAGCGAGAGAGTCGTTGGTATTGGCATGATCAGGGCCGACGCGAGATGCATCACTGCTGTCGAGGCCGTTTTGGGTAATTTTAACGCGTGGACCATCTAAGCCACGAATGATCGGACTTGATGAGACAGGGCCAAAATAACTGGCGTTGATACCTGGTAGTTGCTTGAGTGTTTCACCCAGAGTTGGCTTTGCGCTGTTTTTCAGCTCATCACCACTTAAAACGGCTACAGGAGAGGCCATTTCGATGTTGCTTTTGTGCAGAGCAGAGGCATATACCACTACGCTCTCAACTGAACTTGGAGCCAGCTTAACGGTTACATAAGGTGAGTCCGGAGAAACATCAATGCGCTCATTGATAAAGTTGTCTTTACTGACATGCAGCTGAGCGGCTTGATCGACGTTAATGCTAAATTGGCCGTTAATATCAGTTTTAACGGACTGAGATTTACCGTGCAAATGCACAGTAGCATTTGGCACTGGCTGGTTATTGGTATCCAGCACTTTACCTTTTAATTGTGCGGCAGAGGCCTGCGAGGAAAAAATTGCGCTGGTTATGGCAAAAGTGATCAAAGACTGCTTAAACATAGTACTCATTCTGAATTGTTTATACTTGCAATAATATAACACCGCATTATTGCGGTATCAATGATGTTATACTATCTCTTTAAGTTTGCATTATTTTGACGGCTTAATATAGTTAGTTTGATAGGTTCAGGTACAAATATCATGACTGATCTCTTTGTTTTTAAGGTGCGAATGAATATTGCAGACTTGTTTCATCGCTCACATCATCAGGAAGTGTTCACCGCAGCGCTGCAAAAAGCCGAGACATTGGAGCATTTTGTATTAAAGCTGATAGGGTTTTGCGGTCTGTCTTACTTAGACAATGTGCACTGGCTGGGAGTGAGAGAGAAGCATCAGCCAGACGTGTGGCTAGAGAATGCGCAGGGGCAAGTAGACGTTGCACTTTATGCTGGAGAACATAGCCTGATTGAACTGCACAAGTATCGTAAACAAGCGAATAAGGTGGTTTTTCTGGTGTCTGACGCTGATGCTTGGTATGCAGAACTGGCACCTCATCTGATAGCGGTACGGGATATCCGTATTTTTTCACTATCCGCAGATTTTGTGAGTCAATTGGCCAGTGTTTTATCGCGTAGTCTGCATTGGGACGTGATTATAGATAATGGGGTGATCAGCGTGAGTGACAAAGTGGATTACTATCAAAGTGAGATCATTAAACTACACTAGCTTAATGATCACATCGGTAACTGGCTGACTGCAACAGAGCAAAATTTCTCCGTCACGCACGAATGCCAAAGGTTCCTGATTGTAGGCTATCTTTCCCCGGCAGAGCTTAGCGCGGCACGCTCCACAAAACCCTTCTCTGCACTGATAGGCAACTTCAACCTGATTGGCTTCAAGCGTTGCAAGGAGTGAAGGGGAGTGAGCCGCGTGAAGGAGCGGCTCTTTTTCAGGGTCAAGAAAGATTTTTTTGACTGGCCTGTCTGTCATTACAGGTCAAAGTCACCAAAGTCAGACGCATCGACTTCCGCATCAATCTGACCTACCAGGTATGAGCTGATCTCAGCCTCTTGTGGTGCGACCTGAACATTGTCAGACACTAACCAGGCGTTGATCCAGGGGATAGGATTACTGTTACTTTCAAACTGTGCAGGTAAACCGACAGCAGTCATGCGTACATTGGTAATGTATTCAACATACTGACAAAGAATGTCTTTGTTCAGGCCAATCATAGAGCCATCTTTAAATAGGTATTCTGCCCATTCTTTTTCCTGCTCAGCGGCTTCTACAAACATCTGGATCGCTTGTTCCTGACACTGTGCAGCGACTATCGCCATTTCTGGATCATCTTTGCCATCTTGCATAATGTTAAGGATGTGCTGAGTACCAGACAAGTGTAGTGCTTCGTCACGGGCGATCAGCTTGATGATCTTGGCGTTACCTTCCATGAGCTCACGTTCTGCGAATGCAAATGAACAGGCGAAGCTCACATAAAAGCGGATCGCTTCTAGGATGTTCACCGACATAATGCAGAGATAAAGCATTTTCTTTAGCTCAAACAGGTTAATATGCACTGTTTCGCCGTTGATTTCGTGCTTACCTTCGCCGTACAGATTGTACAAAGAGACCTTTTCGATCAAAGCGTCATAATGTTTAGTAACCGCTTCTGCACGTTCACTGATCTTATCGTTTTCGACGATATCGTCGAAGATCAGTTCAGGTGACTTAGTGACATTGCGAATAATATGCGTGTAAGAGCGGCTGTGGATCGTTTCACTGAAAGCCCAGGTCTCGATCCAGGTTTCCAACTCTGGGATTGAGACGATAGGGAGCAAAGCAACATTGGGAGAACGCCCCTGCACACTGTCTAACAGTGTTTGATATTTTAGGTTGCTTAGAAAAATGTGTTTCTCGTGCTCTGGTAATGCCTGGAAATCCAATCTGTCTTTACTGACGTCTACTTCTTCAGGACGCCAGAAAAAAGACAGTTGTTTTTCGATCAGCTTTTCGAAAATAGGGTACTTTTGCTGATCATAACGGGAGACATTAACAGATTGGCCGAAAAACATCGGCTCCTGCAATTGATTGTTGTGGGTTCTGTTAAACGTAGAATACGACATAGATAATTCTCGACACCAAAAAAGAGCGGGTAAATTACCCGCTAACTATGATTAGATTTTACAAGCGCCGCCTGCACAATCATCGTCTTCAGCCTCAGGCTTCATTTCGTCCTGAGCATCCGATGCACCGTCACGGGTGTTGTGGTAATACAAGGTTTTCACGCCAAGCTTGTATGCGGTAAGTAAATCTTTGAGCAACAGCTTCATAGGCACTTTTCCACCTTCAAACTTAGTTGGGTCATAGTTGGTATTGGCTGAAATAGTTTGGTCAACAAACTTTTGCATAATACCCACCAGGCCTAAATAGCCATCGTTTGAAGGGATATCCCATAATAGCTCGTAGTTGTCCTTCAGTCGCTCGTACTCAGGCACTACTTGCTTAAGGATACCATCTTTACTGGCCTTAACGCTAATGTGACCGCGCGGTGGCTCAATACCATTTGTTGCATTAGAGATCTGCGAAGAGGTCTCAGATGGCATCAATGCAGATAAAGTCGAGTTACGCATACCATATTGCATAACGTCCTGACGTAATCCATCCCAGTCAAGGTGCAGGGGCTCGTTACAGATACCGTCTACATCTTTTTTGTAGGTATCGATAGGCATGATGCCTTTTGCGTAGGTTGTCTCATTAAATTTAGGACAAGCACCACGTTCCTGAGCAAGCTTGTTAGAAGCTTTCATCAGGTAATACTGAATGGCTTCGAATGTTCTGTGCGTCAGACCATTGGCGCTGCCATCTGAGTATTTAACGCCATTTTTTGCCAGATAGTAAGCAAAGTTGATAACACCGATACCCAAAGTACGACGACCCATAGTGGCA
Source organism: Pseudoalteromonas sp. PPB1 (assembly GCF_015356275.1). NCBI lineage: Bacteria > Pseudomonadati > Pseudomonadota > Gammaproteobacteria > Alteromonadales > Pseudoalteromonadaceae > Pseudoalteromonas > Pseudoalteromonas sp. PPB1. The sequence continues at coordinate 27,044 of NZ_JACEQV010000006.1, forward strand.
TTTTTCGCCGCTGGGACAGGGTAATCCTGGAAGTCCAGCAAGTTGTCCAGCGCACGAACAGCCAGCTCAGCAAGCTCTTCAAGTTCATCCAGGCTGCTGATAGCGCCAAGATTAAATGCAGACAGAGTACACAATGCAATCTCGCCTTCTTCGTCATTGACGTGGCTCAGTGGCTTAGTTGGCAGTGCAATTTCCAGACACAGGTTAGACTGACGAATAGGTGCAACTTTTGCGTCAAACGGGCTGTGGGTATTACAGTGGTCAACGTTTTGCAGATAAATACGACCAGTACTCGCGCGTTCCTGAGCAAACATAGAGAATAGCTCTAGTGCTTTAATGCGCTTCTTACGGATTGACTCGTCCTGCTCATACTGTACATACAGACGTTCGAACTTTTCTTGATCTTCGAAGAACGCGTCGTACAAACCAGGCACATCTGATGGGCTGAACAAAGTGATGTAATCGTCTTTGATCAAGCGAGCGTACATCGTTTTATTGAACTGAACACCGTAGTCGAGGTGTCTTACACGGTTTTCCTCAACACCCCGGTTGTTTTTCAGAACCAGCAGGTTCTCCACTTCCAGGTGCCATAAAGGGTAAAATAGTGTCGCAGCACCACCACGAACGCCTCCCTGAGAGCAGCTTTTTACCGCTGTCTGGAAGTGCTTGTAGAATGGGATACAGCCTGTGTGGAATGCTTCGCCATTACGGATAGGGCTACCCAGAGCACGGATCCTACCGGCATTAACACCAATCCCGGCGCGTTGGCTAACGTACTTAACAATCGCTGACGACGTAGCGTTAATAGAATCAAGGCTGTCTGCTGTCTCAATTAATACACACGAGCTGAATTGACGAGTCGGAGTACGTACGCCCGACATAATTGGCGTAGGCAGTGAAATCTTAAATTGTGAAACCGCGTCGTAGAAACGCTTTATGTAATCAAGGCGTGTCTCTTTTGGGTAATCTGAGAACAAGCTTGCTGCAACCAGAATATACAGGAACTGAGCGCTCTCATAGATTTCCCCAGTCACTCGGTTTTGCACCAAGTACTTACCTTCTAGCTGTTTAACGGCGGCGTAACTAAACGACATATCACGATCATGCTCCAGAAAGTCGTTTAACTGCTCGTATTCTTCTCGAGTGTAATCAGTCAACAAACCCGCATCATAGCGCTTATCTTCAACCAGTTTAGTCACATGATCGTACAAATGCGGTGGCTCAAACTGACCATAAGCCTTTTTACGCAAATGGAATACTGCCAGGCGCGCTGCCAGATATTGATAGTCTGGCGTATCTTTGGAAATGAGATCAGCGGCGGCTTTAATGATGGTTTCATGGATGTCTTCGGTGCGAATACCATCATAAAACTGAATGTGAGATTTAAGCTCTACCTGAGAAACAGACACATTGTTCAGGCCTTCAGCTGCCCAGTTTATCACTCGATGAATTTTATCTAAATCAAGCGGCTCTTTACGGCCGTTTCGTTTACTGACAGATAATTGTTGGTTCATAGCTACGCCTGTATTCCCCCGGAATGCGGTAATTGTCATCGCATATTCATAATTGCTTAGCATTTCACCACTATATATGGTGTCCGCTAGAAAGAGGATCACAAGATAGTGGGGTTATCGCTATTTTGCAATAGAGCAACTTTCTATGGATTGTGGATAACATAGGGATAATATTTTTATGTTAGCAAACACTAACCTTCTGCTATCCAACATGGCTGCAAACAAAAAAAAATCAACTCACGACAATCGATTTTTCTCTTTTTTTAAGAAAATTTTGCAAACTGCACGACTGTTTTTTTTCTGTGCAGGTTTGTTCTCAAAATAGTTCACAACACTACATATAGTGGCATTTTTTAATCAATGCCACTAAATATACGAAATGAGTGATTCTGGGTTAGTAAGATTTAGATCTGCAGACCAACTGCGTGCCTCTTCCAGGGAAGGAATGAATCCCCACAAGGCTGCCGCTGACCGCATTCCTGCCGCCTTTGCCGCTTCAATGTCACGTTCAGCATCTCCAACATAGGTACACATGGTTGGATCTACGCCTAATTGTTCTGCGGCGAGTAGCAGTGGCTCAGGGTGTGGTTTGGCGACTTCCAGTGTGTCGCCGCATACCACCACCTCAATACCCTTAAGCTGGCTAATCTGAGCCAGCAGGGGCATGGTCAGAAATGTGGGCTTATTGGTCATAATCGCAATTTTAATTTCTCTGCTTAATAAGGTTTGAAGCAAAGTTTCAATGCCCTCAAAGCAACACGAGTGGACAGCGATGTGTTGTGCGTAATGGTCCAGTAGCTGTTGTTTTAATGCTGCAAAGTCGAATTTACTGAGGTGCTCCCCAAACCCGACTTCCAGCAACGCCTTTACACCATTGGAAATAGCGGGGCTATATACCGAGCGTGATACCTCGGCCATTTCGTGCTGTTTTAAAACGTGATTGAGTGCGGCGCCCAGATCATCACTGGTGTCGAGCAGGGTACCGTCGAGATCAAATATTACAGCCTGTGTCATGCGAGTTTCTCAAAGTGGAGGAGGTAATTGACACTGACGTCATTCGTCAGCGTAAAGGTTTTACCAAATGGGTTATAATTGATACCAGCAGCGCTGCGTACTTTCAATCCTTCGGCTTCGGCCCAGCCTATCAGGGTCGAGGGACGGATAAACTTGTTATGGTCGTGGGTGCCCGGGGGAACCATCTTCAGCACGCGTTCAGCCGCGACAACTGCAAGCAAAAATGCTTTGTGTGTCTTGTTCAATGTTGAGAAAAACACGTCGGCACCTGGTTTTGCTGCTTTTGCAACAGCTGCAATAATAGAAGCCGGATCGGGTACATGCTCAAGCATTTCCATGCAAGTGACAACATCGAATTGTGCGCTATGGTGTGCGGCAAATTCTTCAGCTGATACTTTGCGGTAATCAATTTTAACGCCTGCTTCTAGCGCGTGTAGTTTCGCAACATTCAGTGGCTCCTGACCGAGGTCAATGCCATGCGCTTGAGCGCCCATTTTTGCCATGCTTTCTGTCAGAATACCGCCACCACAGCCAACATCGAGCACTTTTTTCTCAAACAAACCACCACAGCGATCGTTAATAAAGTCTAGCCGTAACGGATTAATGTCATGCAGTGGTTTAAATTCGCCTTCGCGATCCCACCAACGTTCAGCTATCTCTTCAAACTTTGCAATTTCACTTAAATCCACATTTTGATGTTCGGTCATAAAAAACTTCCTCGTTGAACTGAGCGCATTCTATCGGTATTGGATGAAATTTCCGAGTCATTTAGCCACTGCATTAGCCCAGAAACTATGATAGTATCCTCAGTCGAACTAATAATAATTGAACCTTTTGATGTCTATAGTGTGACACAAAAGGAAAAGACTCTGAAGGAAAGTGGTATTAAATGACTGATCTTGCCAATGAAATCCTCCCGGTCAATATCGAAGACGAATTGAAAAATTCCTATCTTGATTACGCGATGAGCGTCATCGTTGGACGTGCCTTACCTGACGTCCGTGATGGCCTGAAGCCTGTGCATCGTCGCGTGCTATTCGCGATGAACGAGTTGCGTAACGACTGGAACAAACCTTATAAAAAATCAGCCCGTGTTGTGGGCGACGTGATCGGTAAATACCACCCACACGGTGATAGCGCAGTTTACGACACCATTGTTCGTATGGCTCAGCCGTTTTCACTACGTTATATGCTGGTGGATGGCCAGGGTAACTTTGGTTCAGTCGACGGAGACTCTGCGGCTGCGATGCGTTATACCGAAGTACGTATGGCAAAAATGTCTCATGAGCTGCTGGCTGATCTGGACAAAGAAACCGTAGATTATGTGCCAAACTATGATGGCACTGAGCAAATTCCTGACGTGTTACCAACAAAAGTACCTAATCTGCTGGTTAATGGTTCTTCGGGTATCGCGGTTGGTATGGCGACAAACATCCCACCTCATAACCTGACTGAAGTGATCAATGGCTGTCTGGCTGTGATCCAAAATCCAGATATTACTATCGATGAGCTAATTGATTATATTCCGGGACCTGATTTCCCGACTGCGGCTATCATTAATGGTAAGAAAGGTATCGAGCAAGCATACAAAACCGGTCGCGGTAAAGTATATATCCGTGCCCGTGCTGAAATCGAAACCGATGAAAAAACCGGTAAAGAAACCATCATCGTTAACGAGATCCCATATCAGGTCAACAAAGCACGCTTGATTGAAAAAATCGCGGAGCTGGTGAAGGACAAAAAGGTTGAAGGGATCAGTGCACTACGTGATGAGTCTGACAAAGACGGTATGCGTATTGTTATTGAGATCAAGCGTGGTGAAGTAGGCGAAGTGGTACTGAACAACCTGTATGCTCAGACTCAGCTACAAACTGTGTTTGGTATCAACATGGTTGCGCTGGACAACAATCAGCCGAAGTGTTTCAACCTCAAAGAAATGCTTGAGGCCTTTATTGTCCACCGTCGTGAAGTTGTAACTCGCCGTACTGTATACGACTTGCGCAAAGCTCGCGATCGCGCACACACGCTGGAAGGTCTGGCAATTGCGCTAGCCAATATTGACCCAATCATTGAGCTTATCCGTAAGTCACCGACTCCAGCAGAAGCGAAGGCTGCATTGACGTCTCGTCCGTGGGAGTTGGGTTCAGTGCGCCCAATGCTTGAGCGTGCTGGTGAAGAAAATGTCGCGCGTCCAGACTGGCTTGATGCTGAGCTGGGGATCCGTGATGGCCAGTACTACCTGTCTGAACAACAGGCTCAGGCTATTCTTGATTTACGCTTACACAAGCTAACAGGCCTGGAGCACGAAAAGATCCTTGGCGAATATCAAGAGTTACTGGATCTCATCGCAGAATTACTCTTGATTTTGTCTTCACCTGATCGTCTGATGGAAGTGATCCGCGACGAATTGGCTGAGATCAAAGAAAACTATGGTGACGAGCGTCGTACAGAGATTTCTGCAGCTGCACATGACATTAGCCTGGAAGATCTGATAAACGAAGAAGACGTGGTTGTCACCTTGTCTCACGAAGGTTATGTAAAGTATCAACCTCTGTCTGATTACGAAGCACAGCGCCGTGGTGGTAAAGGTAAAGCCGCAACTAAGATGAAAGATGAAGACTTCATTGAACGTCTGCTGGTTGCAAATACCCACGATACAATTTTGTGTTTCTCAACCTCAGGACGTTTGTACTGGTTGAAAGTGTACCAGTTGCCACTGGCATCTCGTGCCGCGCGTGGTAAGCCGATAGTTAACTTATTGCCGCTTGAAGCTGATGAACGTATCACCACTATATTGCCGGTCAAACAGTACGAAGATGATAAGTTTGTCCTGATGGCTACCGCCAATGGTGTTGTCAAGAAGACACCGTTAACCGCATACAGTCGTCAACGTGCAAGCGGTATTATTGCCATTAATCTGAATGACGGTGACAACCTGATTGGTGCTGACATCACAGATGGTAATAACGACATCATGTTGTTCACTGATCATGGTAAAGTTGTACGCTTTAATGAAAAGCTGCGCGACTCAGAGACCGGTGAAGTGAAGATTGACCCTGAAACGGGTGAAGAAATGCTGGCGCTGCGTCCTATGGGTCGTACAGCAACCGGTGTACGTGGTATAAAGATGCCGGATGACGTCAAAGTGGTGTCATTGATTGTACCTAAGAACGATGGCGCTATTCTGACTGTAACTGAAAATGGTTATGGTAAGCGCACACCGCTTGAAGAGTACCCGGCTAAGAGTCGTGCAACGCAAGGGGTTGTTTCGATTAAGGTCACAGATCGTAATGGCCGAGTTGTTGGTGCAGTACAGGTGCAAGATAACGACGAGATCATGCTGATTTCGAACCGTGGTACCCTGGTTCGTACTCGCGTTAATGAGGTCTCAACGGTAGGCCGTAACACCCAGGGTGTTATCCTGATCAGAACGGTTGACGACGAGCAGGTAGTTGGTTTACAACGTATCGAAGAGATCGAAATCGACGACGCCCTGGAAGGGGAAGCAGAGCTTGTTGAAACGCCTGATACTGATGAACAGGCGCCAGAGTAATCTGGTTCAATTTAAAAAAGCGGCTTAGGCCGCTTTTTTATTCTCCGAGGTATATTCAGGGCACGCAACATCACACAGTGTGTGCCCGTTAAAAATAAATAGTACACTGCCTGGTGCAGTATAAAAACTGGAATGAGGAAACTATGAGCGTTTATAACTTTTGTGCAGGACCGGCGATGTTGCCACCTGCTGTTATGAAAAAAGCCCAACAAGAATTTATTAACTGGCAAAATTTAGGGGTCTCTGTGATGGAGATCAGTCACCGTTCTGCGCCGTTTTTAGAACTGGCGCGAGAATGTGAGGCGAGCTTGCGTCGTCTGATGAATATTTCGGATGAGTTTGAAGTTCTGTTTATGCATGGGGGAGGTCGAGGCCATTTTGCCGCGGTTCCGCTAAACCTGCATCAGGACGACGCGCCTGGCGTATACATCGAGAACGGAATTTGGTCCTGCGGTGCAACGAAAGAAGGCCAAAAGTTTACTCAGGTAGAGTCAATTGACATTCGCCGGGATCAAGATGGTACCTTTGATGTCTTGCCTGTTTCACAGTGGAACCTACCTGAAAATGCCGCATTTATTCATTACTGTCCTAATGAAACAATTGATGGTATTGAGTTGTTTGAAGTGCCTAAGCATCCAACCGCGCCGATCGTTGCAGACATGTCATCAAACATTTTGTCGCGCGAAATGAACGTTGACGATTTTGATTTAATTTATGCCGGGGCGCAGAAAAATATTGGTCCGTCAGGCTTGAGCATTGCGATTGTGCGTAAGACATTGCTTGAGCGTGAGGGCCTGCCAAGACCCGCCATCCTAGACTACGCAATCGAAGCAAAACAGCAGAGTATGTACAACACGCCACCTACTTTTGCCTGGTACCTGGCTGCTGAAGTATTCAAATATCTTGAATCAATTGGTGGCGTCAAAGCCATGGAAGTGCATAACAAAGAAAAAGCCGCGCTTTTATATGATTACATTGATGGTTCGTCATTCTATCTGAACAAGGTGGCTAAACATTGTCGTTCTTTGATGAATGTACCGTTTTGGTTGCATGATGAATCTTTAAACGAGCAGTTTTTGGCACAAGCCGAGGACAATGGTTTGATTGCTTTGGAAGGTCACCGCTTCGTAGGGGGCATGCGTGCCAGTATATACAACGCTATGCCAATTGAAGGCATTAAAGCATTGATTGCGTTTATGGAGAAATTTGCCAAGGAGAACAGCTAATGGAACAGCTTAGACTAAGCGCCATAGACAAAGTAAATGGCAGTGTCACGCTGCCAGGCTCGAAAAGCTTGTCAAACCGTGTGTTACTGCTGGCCGCGTTGTGCGATGGTGTTACACAAGTGAATAATTTGCTCGACAGTGACGATATACGCCACATGCTCCTTGCGCTTTCTGAGATGGGCGTCAATGTTGAGTTGAACGAAGACAAAACGTCAGCTCGTGTTTATGGCCAAGGCGGGCGCTTCAAAACACCATCTGAAGCGTTATTTTTGGGCAATGCTGGCACTGCTTTCAGACCACTCACAGCTGTATTAGCGGCAAGTCAGGGGCAATTTACATTGATTGGTGAACCTAGAATGGAAGAGCGACCCATTGGTCACCTGGTCGATGCGTTACATGCACTGGGCGCCGATATCAAATATCTAAAAAATAAGGATTACCCACCGTTACAGATTAATGGCGATGCAATTGAGGGCGGCGAAGTAGAAATTGACGGTAGCATATCAAGTCAGTTTTTAACCGCATTACTGATGGCTGCGCCTTTGTTTGTTAAGGACAGCACAATTCGAATTAAAGGGGAGTTGGTTTCAAAGCCCTATATTGACATTACACTCGGTGTTATGGCGCAGTTTGGCGTTACTGTTAGTCATGATAACTACCAGGTGTTTCATGTTAAAGGGCAGCAAGGTTATGTTTCTCCGGGCAGTATCATGGTAGAAGGTGATGCATCATCGGCGTCTTACTTTATTGCAGCAGCAGCCATCGCTGGCGGTGAAATTGAAATTAATGGTGTTGGACGCAAGAGTGTTCAGGGCGACATAGGGTTTGCTTCTGTGATGGAGCAGGTAGGCGCTGATATTGACTGGCATGATGAAAAACTCGTTGTTCGCAAGGGTGAATTAAACGGGGTGGATATTGATGCTAATGCGATCCCGGATGCCGCAATGACACTGGCAACTGTAGCTTTGTTTGCTAAGGGAAAAACGGCCATCCGTAATATTTACAACTGGCGTGTCAAAGAAACCGATCGCTTGTATGCCATGGCAACAGAACTTAAAAAAATCGGTGCAGAGGTGACAGAGGGGCATGATTTCATTGAAATCACACCACCTGAGACTTTTAACCTGGCAGAAATTGATACTTATAACGATCACCGTATTGCGATGTGTTTTTCTATGGTGGCCGTGGGTGGTGTCGATGTGATCATTAATGATCCTGGCTGTACCGCTAAAACCTTCCCGACTTACTTTGAGGTTCTCTCTTCAGTCAGTCAATAACGGCTGTCGGTTCTTGTGGGGTAACCTACAAAGCTTGTAGTCGGCCAATGGCAGGCAGCGTCCGTTTAGTCTAGCTGCCTGCGCTTTTGGTTCTTGCCTGCTTCTTTGCGTAAATTTTTAATCAAACAAAAAGTTACATGTCAATAAGGATCTATTCAGTAAACTTGCGTATAATACCGCAGTTAATTTTTGGTGTGCATTTCGGGAGGTTTAAATGCAGGCTGTCATGCCAGTAATCACCGTAGACGGCCCAAGCGGCTCGGGCAAAGGAACGGTTTGTCGTTTATTAGCTGAGAAGCTTGATTGGGACGTGTTGGATAGTGGTGCAATTTACCGCGTTTTGTCTTTAGCTGCTATTCATCATCATATTGCACTCGATAACGAAGAGGCTTTAGTACCTCTCGCCGCGAATTTGGACGTTCAGTTTCCGATAGACGGTGTGACGAAAAAAATTAAAGTGATCCTTGAAGGTGAGGACGTCACTCACACGATCCGCAATGAAGAGGTCGGTGCAGCAGCGTCTAAAATCGCTGCATTACCTCGGGTTCGTGAAGCTTTGTTGCGTCGTCAGAGGGCTTTTCGTAGTGAAAGAGGTCTGATCGCGGACGGCAGAGATATGGGAACGGTTGTTTTCCCTCAAGCTGAACTAAAAATTTATTTAACAGCCAGCGCGCAAGAACGTGCAAGACGTCGTTATCTGGAGTTGAAGGATAAAGGGCTGGATGTTACACTAGATGGTCTTTTAATCGAGATTGAAGCTCGTGATGATCGAGATATGAACCGTAAGGTCGCGCCTTTGGTGCCGGCACACGATGCTATCGTACTCGATACAACGGAATTAGATGCGGAACAGGTGTTTACGAAAGTCACTACGTTAGTGCAGGACACCATTGCTGCCGGCAAGTTACCTGCATCAAGCTAGATTTTTTACTGCGTTGGCAGGAGGCCGACGTTATATTAACCACCCCATGCAGCATGGTTGCTAATTGGAATGTTTATTTATGAGACGTATTTAGTATGTCAGAAAATTTTGCGCAGTTATTTGAAGAAAGCCTAAAGGGTTTTGAAGCAGAGCAAGGCTCTATCGTTAAAGGTACTGTTATTTCAATCGAGAACAACATTGTTCTTGTTGATGCTGGCCTTAAGTCTGAAAGTGCAATCCCTGCAGAGCAATTCAAAAATGCTGCTGGTGAACTAGAAGTTGCAGTTGGCGACGAAGTAGATGTTGCACTTGACGCAATCGAAGATGGTTTCGGTGAAACTATCCTTTCTCGTGAGAAAGCGAAGCGTCATGAAGCTTGGATCCGCCTTGAGAAAGCTTGTGAAGAACAAGAAACTGTTGTTGGTATCATCAATGGTAAAGTTAAAGGTGGTTTCACTGTTGAAGTTGATTCAATCCGTGCATTCCTACCTGGTTCACTTGTTGACGTTCGTCCAGTACGTGACACAACACACCTTGAAGGTAAAGAGCTTGAGTTCAAAGTAATCAAGCTTGACCAGAAGCGTAACAACGTAGTTGTTTCTCGTCGTGCTGTTATCGAGTCTGAAAACTCACAAGAGCGTGAAGAGCTGCTGGCTAACCTTGTTGAAGGTCAAGAAGTTAAAGGTATCGTTAAGAATCTTACAGATTACGGTGCGTTCGTAGATCTGGGCGGTGTTGACGGTCTACTTCACATCACTGACATGGCTTGGAAGCGCGTTAAGCACCCAAGTGAAATCGTAAATGTTGGTGACGAGATCGCTGTTAAAGTTCTTAAGTTCGACAAAGAGAAGACTCGTGTTTCTCTAGGTCTTAAGCAACTTGGTGAAGATCCTTGGGCAGCTATCGCTGGTCGTTACCCAGAAGGCGCTAAGCTAACTGGTCGTGTTACTAACCTAACTGACTACGGTTGTTTCGTTGAAATCGAAGAAGGCGTAGAAGGTCTGGTACACGTGTCTGAAATGGACTGGACTAACAAGAATATCCACCCTTCAAAAGTTGTTTCACTAGGTGACACTGTTGAAGTTATGGTTCTTGAAATCGACGAAGAGCGTCGTCGTATTTCTCTTGGTCTTAAGCAGTGTAAAGCTAACCCTTGGCAGGAATTTGCTCGTCTACAGAACAAAGGCGACCAAGTTACTGGTAAGATCAAGTCTATCACTGATTTCGGTATCTTCATCGGTCTTGACGGTGGTATCGACGGTCTTGTACACCTGTCTGACATTTCTTGGAACACGCCTGGCGAAGAAGCTGTACGTGAATACAAGAAAGGCGACGAGATCTCTGCAATCGTTCTTCAGGTTGACCCAGAGCGTGAGCGCATCTCACTAGGCGTTAAGCAAATCGAAGCTGATCCTTTCAATAACTACCTAGACGCAAACAAAAAAGGTGCTATTGTTAAAGGTAAAGTGACAGACGTTGACGCGAAAGGCGCAACTGTTGAGCTTATCGAAGGCGTTGAAGGCTACATCCGTGTTGCTGACATCGCACAAGAGCGCATCGAAGACGCAACTAGCGTTGTTTCTGCAGGTGACGAGATTGAAGCTAAATTCGTAGGTGTTGATCGTAAGAACCGTACAATCAGCCTATCTGTTAAAGCTATCTTCGAAGCTGAAGAGAAAGAAGCGCTTGAGAAGCTGAAGAAAGAAGAGCCTGCATTTGAAAATGCAATGGCTGCAGCTTTCAAAAACGCTCAAAAAGACTAATATCAAGTCTTAAATAGAAGGGCACTTTTTGCCCTTCTTTTTTATCTAAAGGAAACGCTATGACAAAGTCAGAACTAATCGAAAAACTTGCTGAGCAACATATTCACGTCCCAGTCAAAGACGTTGAGAATGCGGTAAAAGAGATTTTAGAGCAAATGGCAGGTTCACTTTCAAGCTCAGATCGTATCGAAATCCGCGGCTTTGGCAGCTTTTCTCTCCACTATCGTTCACCTCGTACCGGCCGTAACCCGAAAACGGGTGAAACCGTAGAGCTGGATGGAAAGTACGTACCTCACTTTAAGCCTGGTAAAGAACTTCGTGACCGTGTGAACGCTAGTCTCGAAAATTGATTAATGAGGTAACGCTTGATCCAGGTAGTAAGAAAGGGATTATTTTTGATACTGGTGATACTCGCTTTTGTGTTGGGTACACAAAACCCGGCTTTAGTAAAAGTTGACTATATCATCGCCAGTTCAGAGGTACCGTTGGCCAGTTTAATAAGCCTATGTGTGGTGTTTGGCTTAGTGCTAGGGTTGTTACTGAGCATTGGCAAGATAACGCAGTTAAAGAGGCAAATTCGCCAACAGCAGAGAGTTAATCAATCGATACAAGCGCAAAGCAGTAAATGATTGAGTTACTTTTCCTATTGCTTCCGGTAGCAGCTGCTTATGGCTATGTCATGGGAAAAAACAGCGCTAAAAACCAGGCTCATGAACAAAACCGAAAAATTACCTCAGAATACAGTAAAGGGTTAAAGTTTCTTTTAGATAGAGAAGAAGATCAGGGCCTTGAGCACCTGATCAAGTTATTAGAGGTCAGTGCTGATTCTGTTGAGCACTACCTCATACTCGCCACCTTATTCCGCAAAAGAGGTGAGCTCGACCGAGCCATCCGAATCCATGAATTGCTTCTTAAACAGCCTAGCCTGGACATACAGGTCATCCAGTCCTGTAAGTTGGCTCTCGCTGAAGATTATATTATGGCGGGATTACTAGACAGTGCCGAGGAGCATTTGGTTGAGTTAGTTAAAGCGGACTATGAAGAGGCGTTGACGCCCATTATACAACTTTATTCGCAAACCCGGGAATGGCAAAAGGGTGTGAATATGTATGAGAGTCACGCCGAGCTATTTACCGAACAAATTTACTGTGCTGCAATTGCTAACTTTTATTGTGAAGCTGCACTTGAAAATCAGGCTTCTGAGCAAGAAACCTCAGATTATCTCACTGATTACCTCGAGCGCGCACTTAAGTTGCCGAGAACGACGATCAGGCCGCTGTATGAATTAGGGCATGATGCGCTTAGCAAAGAAGATAATGTTAAAGCCATTTATTACTGGCGTAAGCTGGTCTCACAGTTTCCCTGTGCCATTCCTCTAGTGCTGCAAGATTTGCATGTCTGTTATCAGCGTCTCAATATCGAGCACGAGTTCCATACGCTGGTCAACGATTTGCTGAAAACCAGCGGTGTACTGGTAAAAATAAAGCATTGTGAGGGGTTGGTGGAAGCGGGGCATACTCAGCAAGCTGTGGACTATCTCACAGACAGTTTAAAGCGAGAACCTTCAATCCGAGGGTTCAGTTTTCTATTAAAGCTGCTTGCCACAAGGCAGGATAAGTTTCAGTCGGTATTAAATGAAGTAGATAATCTGGTCTCCGCTTATGTTGAAACAAAGCCGGACTACCAGTGCCGTAATTGTGGGTTTACCAGTCACAAACTTTATTGGTTATGTCCCTCCTGTAAGTCTTGGGAATCCATTTTGCCAAGTCAGGGTGTGGACGGGTATTAAAACATCGATATTTTATAAGGCGAAATAGATCAACTATGTCAAACACAGAAATGAAAAAGGTGCTAATTGCACTGGATTACGACAATGAAGCTGCTGCGCTGGCGTTTGTATCCCAGCTTTCTCCTGATGAATGTCGTTTAAAAGTCGGAAAGGAAATGTTCACCTATTTCGGCCCTCAATTTGTCTCTAAGCTGATTGACAAAGGGTTTGACGTGTTTCTTGATTTGAAGTTTCATGACATTCCAAATACAGTTGCGAAGGCAGTAACAGCCGCTGCAGAGCTAGGTGTGTGGATGGTTAATGTGCATGCCAGCGGCGGCACTGAAATGATGAGCAAAGCGAAACAAGCACTGGAAGCCTATGGTGATAAAGCCCCCCTGCTGATTGCGGTCACTGTATTGACCAGTATGGATCAGGCACAACTGAGCAAACTCGGTGTAGATAAGACCCCTCAGGAGCAGGTGGTTTATTTGGCAAAGCTTGCTAAAGAGTCTGGCCTCGATGGCGTTGTCTGTTCAGCACAGGAAGCGCAAACACTTAAGGCTGAATTGGGCAGTGACTTTTGTTTAGTAACACCAGGAATAAGACCTGCAGGCAGTGATGCAGGAGATCAGAAGCGGATCATGACGCCAGAACTGGCGATAAAGTCGGGCAGTGATTATCTTGTTGTTGGCCGACCTATCACTCAGGCCGCTGATCCAGTTGAGGCTCTGAGCGCTATCAACGAATCAATTAAGGGTTTGTAAACTTCGTCTTATTTCAGACCAGCTTGTGCCAGCTAGCTGGTCTTGCAACCTAAATTAATTGGACTCGGTTGCAGTAATACTTTCCACTCTCACTTTTTGCTTCTTAAACCTTGTTGGAACGGTACGCATTAGCGGAAAAATAACCTAACTCAGACAAGCCTGCTACACTGATATTATTATACCAATTTCACTTAATACTTGGTCTATTTGAAGGAGCAAATAGGACGCTAACAGCGTTAAAAATTTCTCATTTAGAACCTTATACCTTAGATATAGGTTCACAAATTTTTGCCTCGCCTATAGGGATGTAGGTGCCTCAGCGGTAGCAGGACGCGGGAGCGGTGTTTTCGACCCTATTTTCTCGCCTCAAAATAGATCACTTAATTAAGCAAATTGGTATTACAGGAAGTTGACGCATTGTTATTTTTTAAATCAAGGAGCAGATATGGACCAGCAACAAGTTGCCAGTATAGTATATGGCCTCGCCAATGGCATTGACCCTATCACAGGAGAAATCCTACCCGCACAGTCGCCGTATAACCATCCCGATGTGATCAGAGCACTTTTCCAGTCTTTACAGTGGCAGCCAAAACCGAAAAAGGTAAAGAAAACCCTGGCTCAAAAACAACAGGACAACCTGGATAAAGGGTTGCCCGAGAATTACGGCTTACCTTGGTCTGACGACGATATAAAGCAGGTACTTGAGCAATATAAAGGGAACGTAGAGATTGATAAAATCGCTGTTACCCTGGCTCGTAAGCCGGGTTCAATCATTGCTGTATTGAATAAGCAGGGTGTAATAAATGATTTGCAAGCTCAGCAGCTTAACCAAGCTTACAGGTACCAGGCTCCCAGGTAACTGGGATGCAGCCTAGCAGTCACGGGGATTAATACCAATTTCACTTAACACCTGGTCTATTTGAGGGAGCAAATAGGATGCTAACAGCGTTAAAAACTTCTCATTTAGAACCTTTACTAAGGTATGAGTTCGCAAATTTTTGCCTCGCCTATAGGAATGTAGGTGCCTCAGCGATAGCAGGCCGCGGGAGCGGTGTTATTGACCCTATTTTTTCTCCTCAAAATAGATCACATAATTAAGCAAATTGGCATAATCTGGACTGGGTTATTCTTATTTTATCCTCAATTGAGTGCTAGTTTAAATGATGCTGTGTTAGCTGCACAGCTTTTAAACCGAGTAACAGCAATCTGGATATGACTGAGCGAGCCAGAAGAATGGCCAGTCCCTTGTGGAGCGTTATGGTCTCATTGAGTACAGAACACTGCGTGTGGCATCAAAGCGACAGGTTTTCTTTTTTGGACTGATATCTGATTTATGCGGATTGGTATAGCCAACATCAGGAGTACAATGATGGATAAGTTTTTAGCTGCGGCAATTGAAGAAGCGAAGAAAGGGCTTGGTACAGGTGGGATCCCGATCGGCTCTGTCCTGGTTCACAAAGGTCAGATAATCGGGCGTGGGCATAATCAGAGGGTGCAGAAGGGTAGCACCGTCTTGCATGGTGAAATGGATGCGTTGGAAAATGCCGGTCGCCTAAGTGCATCAGTTTATAAAGAGTGCACTTTATATACGACCCTGTCACCGTGCCCCATGTGCTCCGGGACAATCTTGTTGTATGGCATTCCCAATGTTGTGATTGGTGAAAACAAGAACTTTATGGGTAGCGAGACCTTGCTTGCAGAGCATGGCGTTAAGCTCGAAGTCCGCCAGGACGCTGAATGTATCGAAATGATGGATGAATTTATTAAAACCCGTCCAGAACTGTGGAATGAAGATATTGGAGAGTGAGTTTTTGGCACATGAAACTAAGTAGATACATCATTCATTAGTGTGCGAGGAGCAATATAATGATGCATGTCATTAAAAGGGGAACTTAGTGCACGAATTATTCGTCCTGCGGTTGTTTTGTGACCTGAATCTTTGTTAGGCTATTGTCTGGCAGTCTCAGAACACAATTATAAGAAGAATAGTAATGGGCAATCTATTTTTGAAAGAGCGGGAGAATTGGTGGACCTGGATTGTTTGGGGTGTATTAGGGTGTATTTCAACAGGCATTATGTTACCTCACATTAGTGAAGTTTGGTTGGCGCTGTTATCACCTGCCTGTTTCCTGCTCATTTTAACCAGTTGGATGAGTTATAGTCGACGCTTTGATTTTAGTCGCGCGTTTAAAGTGCTCAGTTGTGTTGCTGTTATGTCAGTTATCCCTGTGTTGTTGGAAAACCTTCACCCGGTGATAGATCCGACACAAGGTATTGTTGATATGGCATTGGTGATACTTATGTGTGTTGGGCTAAGTGTCATAGGCGCCTGGGTCGCCAGAAGACCCAAGCAGTACTATTGATGCGCGAGCAATAACCCTGCTGATGTCCCTTCGATGTATAAAAGGTAGCCATTTAGCAAGTGAGTTTTGCAAAAAGCTGAATTAGGGCTTTACTTTTTTATCCTGGCACCATAGAATGCGCGCCAACAACGGAGAGATGGCTGAGTGGTTGAAAGCACCGGTCTTGAAAACCGGCATACGTTAATAGCGTATCTAGGGTTCAAATCCCTATCTCTCCGCCACCTCATTCCCAAAACCGCCTATACGGCGGTTTTTTTCGTTCGGAGGCAGTGATGACTAAACAGGTTGTTATTCATAGTTCGTTATGGGTGATCTTCAGTTTTTTCTATTTGAGCGGCTTGCAGGCAGCTTTGGTTTTGGCAATTGACGGGCAAGCGTATCCCAGCATCTGGATTACTTTGCTGTATACCTTCGCTTTTAACTTGTTAGTTGGTCATATCATCACTAAGTACGAAAAGCTGCTGCCTATGATTGCCAGTGTGGTGATTGCTGCGTTTGGGGTTGTAGGTTTCGGTTGTTATTTTACAGAGCGGCTCGCAGGCTATAGCAACGAATTAATCATTGGGTTGACATTGAGCTTACCGTTTGCGACTTTCATTGTCAGAGAGTTTAAGCTTAAAAACCAAAATAAAGCCCAGTAAGACTAGGCTATCCAGTCATGCTCTGAGGCTGCATGATAAGTGCGGCCTTTTCACGGAATTTAACGACAGTGCCTTCTAGCGCTGTTTTATAAAGTTATTCACCTCCCTGTTAGTCATCAGTACGCTGTGATACACTGCCGCTTCTTTTAAACTGATAAATAAGTGGATCTAATATGTCAGATTTATTCAACACAGATGCTGAAAAGGCAAGTTATGGTATTGGTTTGCAAATGGGTGAACAGCTTAAGTCTAACCCATTTGAAGGTTTGAACCTGAACTCGGTATTCGAAGGTATGAAAGATGCCTACGCCGGTGAAGCATTCCGTGTAGAAATCCCTGAGATCCAGGCTGCATTCGAAAAAATCAATGCAGAAATTCAAAAGCGTCGTGAAGAAGAAGCCAAAGTACTGGCTGCTGAAGGCACTGCATTCCTGGAAGAAAATGCAAAGCGCGCTGAAATCACCGTTACTGAGTCTGGTCTGCAGTACGAAGTAATCGAAACAGGCGAGGGCGACAAGCCAGCCGCTGACTCTACAGTTCGTGTTCACTACCATGGCACACTGATCAATGGCACCGTATTTGACAGCTCTTACGAGCGTGGTCAGCCAGCTGAATTCCCGGTAAACGGCGTAATCAAAGGCTGGACTGAAGCACTACAGCTAATGCCTGTTGGCTCTAAGTGGCGTCTATATGTACCGCATGACCTTGCTTACGGCGAGCGCGGTGCTGGTGCTTCAATTGCACCATTCTCAACTCTGATCTTTGATGTTGAATTACTGGAAGTTCTTTAATTTCAGTACAAAGGCTGCTTAGTTTAGCAGCCTCTTATATATTTAAAGGAGATAATTATGAAAAAACTATTACTACTGCTTTTGCTCTTACCTAACCTTGTACTCGCTTCAAAAGAAACGTCAGGTACTGTTACGCTGTCAGGCGCTAACAACATCATTTTAGTTGATTTTAGTAAACCAAACTCTAGTTGTGGTTCACGTTACTATCTGCCGCTGAGCTCTGAGTATGAAAAGGCGCTATTTTCTATGCTACTAGCAGCACAATTGTCCGGGAAGAAGGTCTGGGCCAATGGCGCTGGTGACTGTCAGACGGGTTACCCTTACAGAAATGCTTATAAGCTAGTAAACATGAAGATATATGATTAAAGCGTGTAGCTTCTTTTTCGCTTTTTGAGCAGTATCCACAATCAATACAAGAGCTTGTGAGATACTGCATTAGGGTCAATAGACAAATCGCCTGTACTACGACATTTTTCTTTTCGTTACTCATCAAAAAATGCGTACAGTTGCTCCAACACTTTAACCTGGTTAGCATCTCGTACATCGAACTCTAAGCCATAGTAGGCGTGCTCATCTGAACGGTCTTCTTTTCTGATTACTTTAGCGGGTATTTTTAGCGGCTGTTGTTGCATGTATTCGGAGTAATTTTTCTTTGGCTCGTACAGGGTCAGAATTACGGTGCTGTTAATATCTAGCTCCTGGTTCAACTGCTGACTCAAAATAACCCCACAGCCAACACAGCTTAATTCCCGGGTAATCGTTGAATAGATTTGATCATCTGTTTCAATGTTTAGTTTTATTTTTGCTTCAACTCTGTCCGAGCGCCTTTTCTCGTGTTGTTGCTGAATATATGAGTCTTTGTCTTCATCGAAGAAGAAGCTGTCCATTAAGTTATTGACCAACTCTGACGTCTGATATAAATCCCCCCCAATCATGGAGACCATTTGGGCTTTTTCTGCATTCTGCTGGAGCGACGCAAACAAGTGCTGCAGTTTTAGCTGCATTTCAATCATCTGATCACTTTGACGGCTTGACCGTTCAGCGACTTGCTCATTGGCGGAGACTATCCTGTCTATCGTCAGGGTCATCGCTTTCAGTGCCTGGCCACTTTCGTCTGAGCGCGTTTTACTGATATTGACCTGCTCTATGATGTTAGTCATTAGATTGATGACATCCGACACTTTAGTCAGCAGTTGTGTAATGACCTGTCTGATTTCGTCCGTGGAGGCGGCTGTGCGCTTTGCCAGGCTTCTGACTTCATCGGCAACAACCGCAAAACCTCTTCCTTGTTCTCCAGCTCTGGCTGCTTCAATCGCGGCGTTCAATGCAATTAGCGCCGTCTGATCTGCGACTGTTGAAATTGCATCTGTTACCGTTTCAATTTGCTCACTGGCAGACTGTAACTCTCCGACTTCTTTGGAGGCAATTTCAACCACTTCGACTGTTCTGTTCATTTCCTCTAAATTACTGCTTACAGCAGCTATCCCGGAGTCGGCTTCCTGCCTGGCCTGGTCTAGGACGCCTTTGCTTTGCTCTATGGCGTTACTTGATTCGTGCAACAGCTCCATAAAACAGTCAATAACCTGCATCACCTGGTTGTAACCGTCATTTTCGCTTTTCGCGACGGAGCTGATTTCGGTCGCAATTGCGGCAACCTGGTGCGCTGAATGTCCAACCTGTCTTGATTGTCGCCGGACGGTTGAAATAGTCGAAGACAACGACAGTGTCATATGATTAAAGCTTTCTGAAAGTTGATTTAATTCATCTTTATGATGCATTGAGAAATAGCTTTCTTTGGTTTGAAAGTTCCCAACGGAAATATTTTGCGCACGCTCTAGCAACAGTTGAACGCGTTGTTTGAGTTTGTTACTGAACAACAGACTGATTGAACTGGCAATAATCACTGTTATCAAGGAAGCGATTGTAATGACGATAAACATATCGCTGAGTGCGGTTTCAACGGTGGTAATCCCATTTGCAGATACCTGAGCAACATGTGAGTTCAGTTCATTGAGTTGCGCAAAAATCTGCTTAGTCAACGGAGAAATCACTTCGCGTAAATGTTTAGTGGCGAAATTTGCGTCCGGACTTGCTTGTTTCTCAAAGGCTAAAATCGTCAGTGGCGCAATTTTTTCACGTTCTTCACTGTAAGCGCTCCATTTCATCAGTTGAGCTTCACTGAATAACTCTTCGTAATCGTCCAAAATGGCAACAAACGCATCGCTATTTGCAAACCAGGCTTGATCGAAACCGTCTATATTTTTTTGCTCTCTTGTTAAAAGAAAAGCGCGTAACTCGGAGATCGCGGTTGCAAAACTCATCTTAGAGTCCACCAGGAGCTTAAATAACTCCATACGCTCTTCGTCTGGGTCTTGTTCAAGCTCGGACTCTATGAGCTCTGATAAGAGTCCGACCATCGACTCGGCCAGAGGAATGGCCTGGGTGACCAGAATTTTGACAGCGGGCTCGTTGTCTACGGTATTACTAATATCGGAGACGACTTGTTGCTCGGTATTCAGTTGGCGCAGGTTTTGTTCAATGGTACTTAAAATGCGATTTTCAAAGCCTGTTTGCTGCGCCAGTGCTTGCAATTGCGCAAAGTGCTTGTTGATATTGTTCCATGCTGCTTGTCTGGCTGTGATGGAGTTGCGTCTTTCTTCAGGGCTGTTTCCTGTGATGATTTGTTCTTTCAAAGAAATCTGGGTTTCTAGTATCGCCATTCTTAAATCTGAATTCGCTTTTACCAGTGGTAATGACACCGATGAAAATTGCGTAAAGCTCTGTCCGATAGAGCCTGTATTCAGGTAGACGAAAAAATTACTAAAGATACCGAGCGACGTGATGATACCAAAAGCAATTAACATCTGTATCGCGATACTTGGCACGATGCGTGATATATCCATCTGTTCTCACTTAATAAACTAGCACGAAGAAACTGCCCTGGCAGAGAAGGCAATACTCATATAACAGGTGTTGCGTGATAGGGTTTATTTTTTTGCATTATCGAAAAATATAGTCAATCCTTGCTGTAGTTCAAAAATTAACCTTAACTTTGTCGTCGAAGGGGGGAAAATGAGTGCGTTGAGGGGGCTTTTAATTGCAGCATTTTGTATAACCAGCTTAAAAGTAGGGGCCAACGCTGGTGTGAACTTAGGGGGGTTAGGCACCCCCGATAAAGATGACATTGAGTACCCCGATGACGAGGAGCCAAGCGACAGAGAGATCCTGTTGGGCAAAACGCTATTCTATGATACCCGGCTTTCGAGGCACCATAATCAGTCTTGCGCGACGTGTCATAACCCTGAACTGGGGTTCAGTGACGGTCTGGCCAAAGGCATTGGTAGTGGGGGAGATATCCTGGGCCGAAATGCACCGCACTTGTATAATCTGGCCTGGTCTGTCACTTTTTTCTGGGATGGCAGAGCTGCTTCTTTGGAGGAACAAGCATTGGGCCCTCTGGTATCTGATATGGAAATGCAAATGACCCCTAAAGATGTGGTCAAGCGTTTAAAAGACGTTAAATTTTATCGGGACGAGTTTGCGCAAATTTATGGTGAGATTTCCTTTGAAAATGTTGGCCGGGCCATCGCCGCCTTCGAAAGAACCATCATCAGTGATAACTCACCCTTTGACCAATATCTGGCAGGCAATAAATTTGCTATGTCACCGTCAGCAATCAGGGGCTTAAGTGTCTTTGTCGGTAAAGGGCGGTGCACTAAATGCCATGATGGTGAAAATTTTACAGACGATAGCTTTCATAACATCGGAATAGATAACAAAGATAACGGACGTTTCGAACTGGACAAAAGTGCGCAATTCAAAGGGGCTTTTAAGACCCCGGGTTTAAGAAATATCATTATGAGTGCGCCTTATATGCACGATGGTTCATTGGGCACGCTCGAAGAGGTCGTGGAGCACTATGACAAGGGGGCTGTGGGCACAAAAAATGTAAGCCCGCTCATTGTGCCACTCAACCTATCAACCCAGGAAAAGGCGGATTTGATTGCCTTTATGGCCGCGTTGACTGATCCCGTTGTGATCCAACGACCAATCATTCCTCAATAAAGGAAAAAACACCATGATTAAACGTATGCTAGCGCTGGGCCTGTGCATGGTTTTTAACACACAGGCTGCCACATTAACCGGTGAACTTACTTTTGTTAAAAAGCCGCCTTTTGCAGGCATTTTGTATGCGAAAAACGGAGCAGGGCCGAAAGCTGCTGAATTAGACCAGGCGAATAAGGTGTTCGACAAAAAAGTGGTGGTGGTTGGTAAAAATGGTGAGATCACCTTTAAAAATTCAGATGAATTTCAGCATAATATTTTTGCCAATGATCCCAATTCAGGTGTGAAGTTTGATGTGGGTTTGATGAATCAGGGTCAGACAACCAAAGTGTCTGCTGATTGGTCAGAAAACACACTGACTCGCATTGGGTGCAAAATCCATCCAAAAATGCGCAGCTACATTGCCAACGTGAATTCTGACACCTATCAGGTACTGCCTTTCACGAAAAAACAAAAAACTTATAAAATCGACTTAGATGCCGGATCTGCCAGCACGTTTGTGTTACAAATTCCTAAATATGACCCGGTCGAGGTTACGCTTTCAGCCGGAGAAGCAAAGTCGGTAGAAGTAATGTACAAGGGAAAACTCAGAGCCAATTTAAGTCTAACTTTAAAATAAGGCGCAGCGTATGAAACGCGTTTTGCGAATGCTGGCGGCTGGTCTTATTGCTGTATCTGGCCAGGCCATTGCAGATCCATTTGGGGTTTACCCCTTTAAAATACCGCCACAGTATCAGGCTGAGTTGAGCGATTACCGTACAGACTGGACACGTGTAACGGGGTTCGAGCACTCAGGCTTACATTGGCAACAATTTATCGTCGTGTTTCTGAATAAAGATGTCAGAGTGTATGAAAGCAACTATCTGGAGTATTTGCGGCTCTACCAGGATTACGATGAGGATGAAGACGAAGAAGAGCCTGTGCCTAACTTTAAGTCCTACTCACCGGGCACGATTGTTTTAAAAGAGAATTTTTCCTCTCAATCGGGGTCGCCCCACGAAGCTCTGACAATCACTATGATGATTAAACGTCAGCCAGGCTACTCGCCTACACACGGTGATTGGGAATATGTGCAGTTCGATAAGCAAGGGAAAGTACTGCTAGCGGGTAAAGGCACGGATAGTGCGATACAAAAAGTGTGTGCCAGCTGCCACGAAAGTATCAAAGAGCGGGATTACATTTTTGCGAACTTCTATTCAAAGAGTAAGTGAATTATTGAATATTACACTGACAAGGGCGCACTAAAATGTGTATAAGTATGCGCCGGGTGTAAGGCATTATTATAAATCTTCATTTTTAAATTTTTTGTTAACGTGATATTTGTTGTGTTTAATATTTATACAACATGGAGCACGTTATGTTTAAGAAAACCTGTCTAACTTTAGCTGTGGCTATATCTGGTCTGTCAATGCAGGCGGCCTGGGCACAAGATTCATTTTGCCCAAGGGTGGAAGGCTTTTACTCCACCTGGGATTACCCTGCGGGCGGTCAGCTGGATGTTCAGGACCTGGCCACTGATAAACTCACTCATATTATAGTGGCATTTGCGTATCCCAACGCCGATGGCACGCTAAACACGCTTGAGGCCGACCGCTATATTGATGACATTGTGGCACACGCGCACGCTAACAATACTGGTGTCATGATTTCAGTCGGCGGTGCCGGGGTTGATTTCCTGTCGATGGACGAACAGGCGCGAGCGAACCTGGTAAAAAATCTGGTTGCTTACGCTGAGCTGCACAACCTGGACGGTATTGATGTCGACTGGGAAGACTGGAGTACCTACAATCAGCCAAACCCGGTAGAGAGTGGTTATTTGCTAAACCTGGTCAAAGACCTCAGAGCCGCATTACCTGCACATCTTGAAGTGAGCGTAGATGTTCAGGCCGGTGGCTGGTCAGGCATTAACTTTCATCCAGATCTGGATGACCATGCCGATTACATTCGCTTTATGGCCTACGACTACACCGGAGGCTGGGGTGGCTCACCGAAAAACCATCACGCAGCCTGGTCGTATATCCATGATGGCCTGGTAAATCCTGCGCAATGGAGCCAGAGCATGATCACTAAGTACGACGTGAGTAAAACCAGCCTGGGGATCCCTTTTTATAACAAATCATTCCCAGATGGGGTGAGTGGCCCGGTGACGACGTACACAGCGCGTGAGATTGTAGAGACCTTTGTTGATGGGTTAGGTGTGGACTACAACGCGGGCTTTTATGAAATGGATAATTATCTGCACTTTTGGGAAACCCCTGAATTGGTTCGCACAAAGTCGCAATTTGTTGCCGACAATGGCTATCCTGGCATTTTTATCTGGGAACTCCATCAGGACGCACGCGGTGACAAGAATAAGTTGTTAGATGCCATTGGCGAGGTGCTACCTAAGTGTCAGCCTTGTAGTGACGCCTGGCAACCATACCCCAGTGTTTACCAGACAGGGGATGTTGTGAGTTTTGAAGGGAAAAACTGGCGTGTCAATGGTGGTCCATTACATGGTGTTGCACCTATGACTGAGGGTCATGCTCACAGATATACTGAATTGGGTACATGTCAGAATTATGTAGCAGCCCGATAAGGTTCAGCTTATATAAAAAAGCCCCGAAAGGGGCTTTTTAACACTCAATAAGATTAGTAGGTTGCACTGCCTTTTGTGCGCGGGAAGGCGATAACGTCACGGACGTTGCCCATACCCGTTACGTAAGCAACTAAACGCTCAAAACCCAGACCAAAGCCCGAGTGTGGCACAGTGCCGTATTTACGCAGGTCGCGGTACCAGCTGTAATCCTCTTTATCCAGGCCCATTTCTTCAAGGCGCTGATCCAGAACATCAAGGCGCTCTTCACGCTGAGAACCACCAATGATCTCGCCAATACCCGGTGCTACAACGTCCATCGCTGCAACGGTTTTTCCGTCTTCATTCTGACGCATGTAGAAGGCTTTAATGTCGCGCGGGTAGTTTTTGATAACGACTGGCGCATTAAAGTGTTCTTCAGCCAGGTAACGTTCGTGCTCTGATTGCAGATCGACGCCCCAGTCAACCGGGAATTCAAACTTCTTACCACAGTTTTTCAGGATCTCGATAGCATCGGTATAGTCAACCTGTGCAAAGTCTTTGTCGATAAATGACTCAAGACGCGTGATAGCCTGCTTTTCAATACGCTGGGCAAAGAACTCCATGTCATCACGGCGCTCATCCAATACGGCCTTAAAGGCATATTTCAGCATATCTTCAGCAAGGGCGGCGATGTCGTCCAGATCGGCAAAAGCAACTTCTGGCTCAACCATCCAAAACTCAGCCAGGTGGCGCGATGTATTGGAGTTTTCAGCACGGAATGTTGGGCCAAAAGTATAAATCTTTGACATAGCGCTGGCATAGGTTTCACCGTTTAGCTGACCAGATACAGTCAAAAAGGCTTCTTTACCGAAGAAATCTTCGCTGTAATCGATGTCACCTTTATCTGTACGTGGCAGATTTTGCATATCCAGTGTAGAAACACGGAACATTTCACCGGCACCTTCACAGTCACTTGCCGTGATGATAGGCGTACTGATCCACATGTAGCCACGCTCGTGGAAGAAACGGTGGATAGCCTGTGACAGGCAGTTACGAACACGAGTAACTGCACCAATTACGTTAGTGCGCGGACGCAGGTGAGCATGCTCACGAAGATACTCGATACTGTGACGCTTAGCGGCCATTGGATAAGTATCCGGATTTTCAACCCAGCCCAGTACTTCAACCTTGTTAGCCTGAATTTCAAATGCCTGACCCTGACCTTCAGAGGCAACCAGAACGCCGGTAACGGCTACAGAGCAGCCTGCGGTAAGACGAGTCACTTCTTCATAATTATTAAGCGAATTAGGGACTACGGCTTGAATAGGATCGAAACAAGAACCGTCATGGACGGCTAGGAATGAAATACCTGCTTTTGAATCGCGTCGTGTACGGATCCAGCCTTTTACAGTAACCTGGCTGTCTACCGCAACGGTGCCTGCTAGTAGCTCCGTTATCGCTGTGTGGCTCATCTTTACTCCAAAATGATTATTTATAATTAGTCTGTTGCGTGTGTTGTTTAACTCACTGCCATGACCACGCTTTTTGCGCAGTCAGCTATGTCGTATCTTACCTGCGATAGACACATAAAAAAACCATCAAATGCCAGAGTAAGGCAATTTCTTTGGGCTTTTTTACACCCAATGGCAACTGACAGGGGATGTGAGTTCGATAATTGACCATTTGAGCTGGTTCTTCCCGGAGATAGTGAGCAAGATTGATGACGCAACACTAAAAAACAGCTTGCAGGTACTTGATGAATTACTTAAATGCGAAAATTATGGCATTATGTCACTCTACTACTAAGAAAAACTGGATATAAGTCGTTCAATAGATGAAACAGGCATTTATATTACGGGGATTACCTGGCTCTGGGAAAACACATTACGCGTATGCGCTGGCAGACGAGCTGGTGGCAGGCGATGAGACACAATTTGTCATTTGTGCAACAGATGATTACTTTCATAATGAGCAAGGCGAGTACCATTTTGAGAAGTTCAGGTTACCGGAATATCATAATCTGAATCTGGCACGCTTTATCAATGCGCTGGCTGAGGGGATCCCGCTGGTGATAGCTGATAACCCTAATATCAAACGCTGGGAATTTGTGGCCTATGCCAGTGCCGCACAGGCGATGGGATATCAGGTCAAAGAGGTAATTGTTGGTGAAGTAAAAGACAAGTCGATGCAGCATTTATATGCCAAACGCAACACACATGGCGTCGCTCTGAGAACTATTAGCAAAATGGCGTATATGTTCGAATGGTAACCAAAAACAATGGGTTATTAAATAAAGAAAAAGCCGACATGAATGTCGGCTTTCTTATGCATTGATGATGCCCTTACATGGCGTCGTATTCGTCTTGCCAGAAGAACTTCTCCTCGCCAAATGCTGGCTTGAGGCCGTCCAGCCAGGTCGCTTCTTCATCATATTTGGCAAAGAAAGGTCTCTGAACCCAGTCCGGGTTACGTGCCTGAATGAAACGCAACACGAATACTTTCTCACCGTTGATTTCAGTCACACCTGAAACCTCGACTTTACCTGGACCCGCACTCATAGAAGGTCCGCGTACCGTCCGGCTTACACCCGAAACCTCTTTATAAGCGTCACGGAAAATTTCCCAGGTTCTGTACAACGGTAACTCAAAGTAGCGCTTGGCGCCGGTGTCACGCTCAATGAACATGTAATATGGGATCATGCCCATCTGAGTTTGCTCTTTCCACATTTCAGACCACATTTCAGGGTCGGTGTTAAGGTGGTTAAGTAGCGGGGCCTGAGTCCGGATCTGGGCACCCGTTTTACGTAGCAGCTTAATCGCTTCTTTGGCAATGTCAGTGCGCAGCTCTTGCTTGTGGTTAACGTGTGCCATGATTGACACATGCTTTCCGGCATCAACCAGCTCTTTGAGCAGTGCCAACAAGTCTTGTGCGTCTGGATCTGTGACGTAACGGAATGGCCAGAAAGTCAAAGATTTGGTACCAATACGGATAGTACGAATGTGATCAAAGCGCGGCTCTTTTAGCGCTTCGAGGTACTTACGCAGTTTTACAGTACGCATTACCATAGGGTCGCCACCTGTCATAAGAAGATC
This sequence comes from Pseudoalteromonas sp. PPB1, assembly GCF_015356275.1. NCBI lineage: Bacteria > Pseudomonadati > Pseudomonadota > Gammaproteobacteria > Alteromonadales > Pseudoalteromonadaceae > Pseudoalteromonas > Pseudoalteromonas sp. PPB1. Next base: position 54,357 of record NZ_JACEQV010000006.1, read on the forward strand.
GGTGACTTCGGTATGCTCTTCCAGGTAGCTGTGCAGCAGCTCTTCATCGTTGTTGTTAAAGCGCGTTGCTTTACCTACGAACTGTGCCCAACGGAAACAGAAAGTACAATAAGAGTGGCAGTACTGGCCCTGTGCCGGGAAGAACAAGACGGTTTCTTTATACTTGTGCTGAATGCCTTCTACACGCTCTCCGTCAAAGGTCGGGACGTTTTTGTCCATCTGACCGGCCGGGTGCGGGTTGAGCTTTTGTCTTAGTTTAGTCGACAGCTCGAAGACTTCTTCTGGCGTATGCTCGCGCTTTAGCAGCGCTGCCATTTCTTCATAAGACTCATCGTCCAGCATGCCACGTTGCGGGAAAGTAAGCTGGAAAACGGGATCATTGGGCACCTTGTCCCAGTCAATGAGTTCTTCAATAACATAGTTATTAACGCGGAAAGGGAAAACGTTTGCAACCACCTTCATCTGGAAGCGCAGGTGCTCAGGCAGTTTTTCAAGTTGCTCAATTTTATCAATCTGACGATGTTGATAAACAGTAAAGCGGGGCGGCTGATAAGCTTCAGCTGGCTGCAATTTGACGGTTTGTTGCATAGTAGCTCGATTCTCGACTTTATTCGGAATTTACAATCAAAGTCGCCTAGTCTAACAAAGCCGTGAAATGATTTCAGGTACAATCGATGAAATATCGTAAATAATTGCAAAATTGGCAAAAAAATTACCAACTTTGCATTTTTTGTCGAACTTTATTGCAGTGCTGGTCTTGATTAATATGCGTCCTGCTCGATAGCTTGGTAGATGCCTTCTGCCAGATATGCAATATCTTCATCCGATGTGATATAGGGAGGCATCAGATAGATCAGTTTGCCAAACGGGCGGATCCATAAGCCTTTTTCGATAAAGAAGCGCTGTATTTTTGCCACGTCAATTGTGCGATTTAGTTCAACAACTCCAATCGCGCCGAGTACTCTGACATCCTGCACGGCATCCAGTGCTTCGCAACGCTCAAGCATCCGTAAACTTTGTTCCAGACGCTGCACTTGCTGCTGCCAAACATTACTTTGCAATAGTGTCAGGCTGGCATTGGCGGCAGCACAAGCGAGTGGGTTGCCCATAAAAGTAGGGCCGTGCATCAGTACTTTGGCTTCGCCCTGGCTGATCCCAACGGCTATCTCATCAGTGGTAAGTGTTGCAGATAGTGTCATAGTACCACCGGTCAGGGCTTTACCCAGGCAGAGAATATCTGGGCTGATATCGGCGTGCTCACAGGCGAATAACTTTCCGGTGCGACCAAAGCCTGTCGCTATTTCGTCGAGGATCAGCAACACCTCATACTTATCGCACAGTGTACGGAGCTTTTTGAGGTAGTCCGGGTGGTAGAAATTCATACCACCAGCATTTTGAACTATTGGCTCAATGATAAATGCTGCAACATCCTGGTGATGCGCGACAAATGACGCTTCGAGCTGCTGTAATTCTTCTTCAACAGCGCCTTCATTGAAACGCCCGGAAGGTGCAGGTACAAAAATATGCTCCGGCAGGAAGCCCTGATACATACTGTGCATGGAGTTGACCGGATCGCACACGCTCATCGCGGCAAAGGTATCACCATGATAACCCTTTTGTGCTGTCATAAGTTTGGTTTTGCGATTATGGCCCTGGCTTAACCAGTACTGCAGGGCCATTTTAATTGCCACCTCAACACTGACTGAACCGCTGTCCGCCAGAAACACCTTATTCAGTGGCGCAGGAGTCATGGCCACCAGCTTTTTACATAGTTCAACTGCGGGAGCATGTGTGAGTCCGCCAAACATCACATGACTCATCTTGCCTGCTTGTTCAGTGATTGCAGTTACAATATTAGGGTGATTATAGCCATGAATAGCGCTCCACCAGGATGCCATACCATCAATCAATTCTTCGCCAGTCTCCAGATGAATGCGATTACCTTGTGTATGACTAGCCGGATAGACGGGCAGCGGATCCAACATAGAGGTATAGGGATGCCAGATATGAGTTTTATCAAAGGCTAAATCGATTGGGTTATTATTGCTCACTTGTAAACCTTGCTTAAGTGGTCTGTGTTGACAATGGTAAAGCAAGAAGTAGACTAAGCCAATCACCGTCATAACAACTGACTAAAAAATGTCAGTCAAAAGAAGAGAATAATTATGGAATTGGGCACAGTACGTCACGATTGGACGCATAAAGAAGTTAAAGCACTATTTGAAATGCCATTCAACGATCTGTTGTTTCATGCCGCGAGCATCCACAGAAAAAACTTTAATCCCAATGAAGTACAGATCTCTACACTCTTGTCTATCAAAACAGGTGCTTGTCCGGAAGATTGTAAATATTGTCCTCAGTCGGGCCATTACAAAACTGATCTGGAGCGTGAACGCCTGATGGAAGTTGAAAAAGTGGTTGCACAGGCCAAAGTGGCTAAAGAAAAGGGCGCAACGCGCTTTTGTATGGGCGCAGCCTGGTCTGATCCAAAAGACCGCGATATGCCCTATATTGAAAAGATGGTTCGCGAAGTCAGAGAACTGGGCCTTGAAACATGTATGACTCTGGGTAAACTCGATAATGACAAAGCACATGCGCTCAGAGAAGCAGGCTTAGATTACTATAATCACAACCTGGACACGTCACCTGAGTACTACGAACAGATCATTACCACACGTACTTATCAGGACCGTCTGGATACACTCGATCACGTCCGTGATGCCGGTATGAAAGTCTGTTCGGGCGGGATTGTAGGTATGGGTGAGCAAGCCTCTGACCGTTACGGCCTGCTTATGCAGCTAGCGAATCTACCTAAGCAACCTGAAAGTGTGCCGATTAACATGTTGGTTAAAGTGGCTGGTACCCCCCTTGAAGACGTTGAAGATTTAGATCACTTTGAGTTTATCCGTACCATTGCGGTTGCACGTATTATGATGCCATACAGCTATGTGCGTTTATCTGCGGGTCGTACAGCAATGAACGAGCAAATGCAGTCGATGTGTTTCTTTGCCGGTGCAAACTCGATTTTCTACGGCGATAAGCTACTCACCACAGAGAACCCGGAAGCCGATGCAGATATGAACCTGCTTAAAAAGCTGGGCATGCAACCGGAGAAACGTCAGGATTACTCAGACGAAGCCTATGAAGCGTCTCTGAATTCTGCAATCGCAGATAAAGCAACGTCTGAATTGTTCTACGAAGCCAACTAAATGGCTTTTGAGTTCATCGATGCAGCCCTCCAAGCCCGGGCTGCGGCATCTTTACTGCGTCATCGTCAGTGTATAGGCAAAGTTTCAGCCCGTGAAATCGAAGTTGACGGCGAACCTTACCTGAATTTTGCCAGCAATGATTATCTTGCCTTAGCCGATGAAATGTTTAGCCTGACGGCCCAGCCCGGCAGTCGCAGTTCGGCGCTGGTGACGGGGTTTCAATCAGTCCACTCGGCTTTTGAGGCACAGTTGTGTGATGCTTTTGGTTACGACAGGGCATTATTGTTCGCCAGTGGTTTTGCTGCGAATACCAGCGTGATTCAGGCGCTATTTAACGATCCGGCTGTAGGGCGTGAATCTGAGTTGTTTCAGGACAAGCTTAATCATGCTAGCTTGCTGGATGGCGCATTACACAGTCAGGCTAAGCTAACACGGTTCAATCACAACGATATCACCCATTTGCGTGCGCGGCTGGAAAAGTCTAAAGCAAAAAACAAACTGATCGTGACTGAAGGTGTATTTTCGATGGACGGCGATTGCGCGCCTTTGGTGGATATCGCTCAGCTTGCAAACACGCACAGTGCCTGGCTGATGGTTGACGATGCCCACGCACTGGGCGTGCTGGGTGATAACGGGCTTGGCAGTATTGACAGTGGTGTTAAGCCAGAGTTGTTGGTGATCACTTTTGGTAAAGCGATGGCTTGTCAGGGCGCTGCGGTGTTATGTAGTGAGCGCGTGCAGCAGTATTTATTGCAATTCAGCCGCGAATACATTTACTCCACGGCAATGTCACCAATGCTGACAGAAATTGCAATTAAGCAGTTTGCTAAGTTACGCAGTGCCAGCTCACAAAGAGCAGCATTAAAAGATAATATTGCCTATTTCACCCAAACAGCGGCGCAACTGGGTATTCCGGTTCTGCCATCGGCAACGGCCATACAGCCTGTCGTGCTTGGCTCGGCAGATAACGCACTCGCAGCCCAACAGCAATTGAAAGCGCAGGGAATATGGTTGACTGCCATCCGGCCACCGACAGTACCGCAAAATGCTGCCCGGTTACGTATCACCCTGACTGCGGCGCACACCTCAGCAGACATAGATACCTTGCTCAATGCACTTAAGGAGGCGATATGAGTGTTTCAGTAAAAGCACAGGTTGCCTCGCGTTTTTCGCGTGCATCTCAGGTTTACGTGCAGCATGCGAATGTCCAGCAACAGGCCGCAGAGATCTTACTTAAGAAAATCACTCAGCGATGTAACAGACTTTTAGACTTAGGCGCAGGTCCCATGCAGCATTACGACGCGTTAAGTCAGCGTTGTGCGCAATTAGTAGCATTGGATTTGAGTGCTGGTATGTTAGGGCAAGGTCCTGAAGATGCGCTTAAAATCTGTGCGGATATGGACAACTTACCGCTCGCGGATAACTGCGTTGATGCAATTTTTAGTAATTTTGCGATTCAGTGGAGTCAGGATCATGCCAGGTTATTTGCAGAGCTAAAACGGATTTTGAGGCCCGGGGGGAAAGCCTACCTGAGCATTGTAGCCGACGGCTCTTTGTGCGAAATACAGCAGGCCTGGCAAAGCGTAGACGCACACTGTCATGTTAATCGCTTTACTCCATTTGATGCGCTACTGGCGCATGCTGACGACGCCGGGCTTGTCATTGATGATGCTGAATTGATGTGCCTGAAAGAAACCTTTAGCACGGCTCAGGCGGCCTTTAAATCAGTAAAGGCGATTGGCGCCAACCAATTACAGCATGAAGGCCAGCGTCGCGGCTTGCTGGGAAAAGCACAATATCGTAAATTATTGGCTGGGTACCCGCTTACGAATGGCCGGGCTCAGTTGAGTTATCAGGTCGCCTTAATGGAGCTAACTAAGTTATGAGTGCATTCTTTATCACCGGTACAGACACTGAGGTGGGCAAAACCCACGTGTCTTCATTACTGCTTAAGTTATTGGCGCAAAGAGGCAAGAAAGCGCTCGGTTTTAAACCGCTTGCAGCAGGCGCTGAAGAAGCCTTTGGCCAGCTTGTGAACGAAGATGCGCTGAGTCTCATGGAAGCGGCTTCTGTGCACGGCAAATATGAGCAGATCAATCCATTTTGTTTCGAGCCACCTATTGCACCACATATCGCTGCGCAGCGTGCCGGGGTGACCATTAGCTGTGAGGCATTGAGTGAAAAATATCGTGAGTTAAGTACCTTAGGTGCAGAGTATACGCTTGTTGAAGGCGCCGGTGGCTGGGCGTTACCTATCAACGACACCCAATTCTTATACGACTGGATTAAACAGGAGCAATTGCCCGTGATCCTGGTTGTTGGGATGAAACTGGGTTGTCTGAACCATGCATTTTTGACCGAGCAAGCTATTAGTGCAGCCGGTTTGAACTGCGTAGGGTGGGTGGCCAATCAGGTTGATCCTGCCATGCAGGAATATGAAGCTAACCTGGAGACCTTAAAACAACGATTAAATGCACCTCTGCTTGGGGTAGCGCCGTACAGCGAAGGGACATCTAAATTGCAAATCCACAGTGCTTTGCTCGATTTATTGGGCCTTCAGCACAGCGCAAATGCGTGACCCACTTGCGTCAACAGCACCGTAGCGATAACTCGGTATTTTCTATACTGAGTTACGCGGGTCTGAGTCTGGCCCTGCTGTTACTACTGTTTGTTACTCCTCGAGAAGCACCCATTCAGGTTGTGCCTGTTATTCAAGGAAAGGCAATCAACCATTGCCATTACCGTTGTGCACATGACAGGGCGATTAAAGTGCAATTGTTAGCGAGTGGCCATCTATACTTCATGTATGAAAAGGTCAGCTATCCTCTGGCTGAGCGCCGCAAGCTTGGTGAATTAATAGATAAGTTACGCTTTGAGGACTCAACAGAAAGTGTTTGGTTGTATATATCACCAGACGCGACAGTTGAAGATGTCATTACGGCGTCAAACCTGTTCCGACAGCACTCTGTGAACCGGATCGTCATTGGCAAACTTGAAACAGGAGCATAAGCGCGTGATCAGTTGTAGCGACTACGACTATTTTGAGATTGTTTGCTTGTTTCACTATCCGGTGACTATCAATCTGCGTAGCGGTGAACAGCTCTCGGGCATGGCCCTGGACTTGTGCCGTGATACGCACAAGAATGAGTGTTTAAAGCTGAGTGTGGGGGACCAAGCCAGCCTAGTGCAACTGACCCAAATCACCAAATTGACAATCAATACCGCCAACCCACACTTTAGTGAAAAGCTTTTTAGCTAGCCTGTCGACTTTCCTGGCTAAATAGTAAAAACTGCTTGTTATGCTTTGTTTTATTTTTTAGGAGTACGGATGACATTCAGGTTTAATGTATTTGGCAAACGCATGTCAGTAAGCCGGGTTGAGGCGCAATGGCAGCTGTTTAATGATTCTGACACGGGCATGCGCGCCAGGGTATATGATGTCGTGATCCCACCCGAGCTGGATGAATCTGAACTGGCCCGATATCTCGACGATATTTATCACGAACGCTCTTCAGAAGCCCATCCCAGGGTGATATTGCTCGATTAGTGGGTAAGTCGCCATTTGGGGTGGTGACTAGCTGTACCCTCAAAGCGCAGACATGCCTACGATAGTCGCAGCTCAGATAGTGTCGACTTTGCAGATTTTTGACTATCTTTAATAGCAATAAGGATATCCAGTCATTAAGCAGTTGATTGGGTTCATTAAGTGAATACCGGAGACACCATGAATCTGCTTAAGCGCTTTTCTATTATTCAATTGTCTATTATTAGCTCAGCTGCCTTACTTATTTTTGTGCTTATTTTGCTTAGCAAAGTCGTCTATCAGTATTGGCAAGACATTGAGGCAACCTCAAAAGACATTGCTTACATAGGATTACTGGATGCAATGGAAAAGGTGGCGCATCATCACGCCGTTGAGCGGGGGCTCACGGCTGGCTTTTTGGGCAATCCTAGCGGGCAAACCCGACAAGCGGTTGCCGCGCAACGTATCAAAGCGGATGCTGCCGTTGCTGCGCTGGAAGGTTTGTACAATGGTGCATTTAAAGACGATGACAAAGTGCAAAAGTGGCTACCTAATTTGTTTACACTGCTGAGAGAAAAGAGCGCGTTGCGTCGTCAGGTGGATCAACAGCAGGGCAAAAATGCATTTAATTATTACAGCCATGTCAATCAACTTGCTCTGAATACCGCGATGCGCATGCAGGCTTATGTCACAAACCGGGAGCTGGCGTCCAATTTGTCCATCGCATTTTTGATGGCGCAGAGTAAAGAGCGCAAAGGACAATTACGGGGCAAAGTGAATGGGGTGCTGGCCAGGCAATCTGCTGATGACGCTGTGAAACGGGATCTTGCTTATTATCAGTTGCAACTTACTTTGTTAAAAGAGCAGCTTGAAACGGCGTTGTCCGGAGACACGCTGAGTGCCTATAAACAGCTGATGTCTGATAGCCGTGCTCAGGCGCTTGATAAGGTGATCACTGCCATTGCTAAGGGCGATAATATTGACTATTCACAACTACCGAATAGCGGGCAGTGGTTTTCGCAGGCGACCGGGCAAATTAAGGACGTTAAAGCTTTACTCGACAGCCAGTGGGCACATACGCGTGAAATCAGTGAGGCGTATAAAGCAGAACTGATCAGTCAAATGACCTGGTTGTTTGTGTTGTTCATGATTTTTATGCTTATCATCATAGTGATCAATACGCATTTGTTTACTTCTTTACGCAGTGAGCTGAATGAGCTAACTGGTATTTTGACTAAAGTTGCGAATAACGGTGATTTGACCTTAGATGTGAGGCTAAAAACCAGTGATGAGCTGGGTAAAATCTCCGAGTCGATTCACAATACGGTGTATGCCTTTAAGGATCTGCTGGTGGGGTTATCCAAGTCCATTAACGTAGGGACTAAGCTTGGTAATCAAATGGAAAAAGCTGCCAGTCATGTGACCGAAGATGCGCAGCGCACCCAGAGTCTTGCTACCAATATCGCAGCGGCCATTGAGCAAATGGCGGCAACCAGCGAAGACATCGCAAAAGCGGCGTCAGATACGTTAAACGCCAGTGATCAGCTCAATGATGAATCTAAAAAGTTACTTGAAGACAACCAGCGTAATCTGGATGCCATGCATGTACTGTCGCAGAATATGGAGCAGGTCAATGAAATGGCATTGAACATGGAGCAACAGGTGGAGGAGATCAACACTATCCTGGACTCTATCCGCAGTGTGGCCGATCAGACTAACCTGTTAGCGCTTAATGCGGCTATTGAGGCGGCCAGAGCAGGTGAACATGGTCGGGGCTTCGCGGTGGTTGCTGATGAAGTCAGGGGACTTGCCAATAACAGTAAAGGTTCATCTGAGCAGATCTCGACTTTACTCAGCAACCTGAATGACATTAGTCGCAATGTGGTGAATGCCATCAAAGAAAATACCGGGTTGGCCAGTAATATCATGAGTGAGGTGGAGCAAACCCGGCAGGTCTCCATGCAGGTGAGTGACCATAGTACTCATGTGGAGCAACTCACGACCTCAGTCGCAACGGCAGCGCAGCAGCAGTCTGTTGTTGCACAGGATATTTCCAGTAACACCACAGCAGTATTAGATGCAGCGAATGAGGAACTTAAGACCTCACAGGCATTAAAACGACTCTTTGATGACATGAAACTGAACAGTGATACACTACAGCGTACTATGGACAATTTTAAAATTGATTAAGCGCAGTATTCTCAACACGCTCTGCGCGGGACATCATGTGAGTGCAGGTTATGTGGAAAAAACTATGGCGCTGGGAATCAGGAAGACAAGACTCGGGCTACGATAAAATGCTGTTAGGCGGTGCAATCTGGCCCATTAAATTCGACTGTTACCTGATCCATTTCCCGGCGGGCAGTGAAATCAAACAACACGTGGATCAGGTCACCTCCGGTAAACATTACCGGCTCAATATTATCCTCAAACACGCCAAACAAGGCGGCGAATTCATCTGCCAGAATACCTTGCTGAACTGGTCAAGGGTTAAATTATTCAGACCTGATAAAGAACCTCATGCTGTAAGCAGAATCACTGAGGGAAGTCGCTACGTATTGAGTATTGGTTGGGTCAATACGTGACATAAAGCTTATTTTCTGGTGTTGTAGACGAAAAACAGGCGTGTAATAAAGCCTTCTAAAAAAATCTGTACCCTTAATGTCATTCATACGCATTACTTAGGCATGGTGAGCGTGTGAAATACAAAATATCTGTTGAGAATCTGAGGGGTGAGAAGTACAGGGTTCAATAGGTCCCAACTGACATACTATTTAGGGTGTTCAACTGATGAAAGTAATAGTCCTTCTTTTCTTATTGTTTGTTGCTTTTTTCTCTTCTGCTAAAAACAAAATTGCTAAATACCCCCGTGATATAAGTCCCGATTGCAGAGATGGCGTTGCAAAAATATACGACGAATGTTCGGATCAAAAGAACATCATTAAAATGGCCTTGCTGGAAGCAAACTCAACCAATAAAACGGTATTGCTAGTGTATGGCGCCGAGTGGTGTATCTGGTGCCATGTTTTTGATAAGTACATTGATGGTCAGCGTCGAAAATATGTTTATGAATGGCAATATGATAATGAGCCTCTGAAGTGGAAAATGTATGAAAGGGGTTCAAGAAATATAGACCGTAAGGCACTGGACCTGAATAAATATGTCTCAGACAACTTTGTTGTGGCCTATATAGAAGCCGATTATTCACCCAATGGAGCCGAAGCAATTGAAGGTATAGGGGTAAACTCTGAAGCGATACGAACCTTTCCGTTTTTCTTTTCCATTGATTCGACCGGACAATATGCCGGACATATGCAAGCCTATAACTCAATCAGTGGTCTTGAAAAACGTACGGATAGTGGCAGGGAATATCGAGGTTTTGACAGAGTCATCCTGTTAGGCGAGCTCAAAAAGCTCCGAAGTGCAGCAATGCTTAGTGACAGGCAGCTTCAACAATCTCTCAACCAACAGGGCTAAGCATTCTTATGAAATATCTAAAGGTCTGGGAGGGTATATTCAGCATGGCTCAGGTATTGAGCCAGGAAAACAAATCAAATAAGGATAGTTATGTATTTAATGTGGCTGTTGGCAATACATCTGGTGTTGTGTGTAATTATTGGTACGCGGGTTTGTCTGACCCCGACAATAACACTTAAGACTAAGTTAAAATTGCTGCTAATTGCGCTGCTCTTGCCTGTTTTTGGCTCTATTTTGAGTTTCGCGATAAGTCGCAAGATGGAGTTTGGAAACACCGACAGTGGCTGGTACTTTAGCGGCTCAACAGACTCCCCGGGTGATGGAGGTGGCGATGGAGGTGGTGCTGGAGGTGGTGCTGGAGGTGAATAGGCTCCTGGAAATGCACAGGGTCTTCCTATGCACAAAGGCGTGTAATCCAAGCATTATGTGCTTTGCGCAATGGGTAGCGCATAGGCAATAAAGATCATGTAAGATATATTCCGCCTCAGGGCTTATGTTTATCTAATCAAGGGAAGAACAATGAGAAAAAATCTAGGCCTTGTTATTATTTTAATCGCTGTACTACTGAGTACATTCCCTTCTTACGCCGATGAAGTCTATCGGCTCAGGTTGTTCTTTGGGCTGTCATTGCCAGATGGCGGCGGTGTCTCGCTGGAGCAATGGCAAGCGTTTCAAAATGACGAGATAGTGAAGACCTTTGATGGCTTTAATGTCGTGGACTCGGTGGGCTACTACAAAGGTAAGCCAGAGCGCTCGAAAGTCGTGACCGTGATTGTAGACGAACAGGGCGTTAAAAAGGCCAAAATACTGGCATCTCTGTATGCTAAAAAATTCAAACAGGATTCCGTGATGATAGTGAAAGTGCCGGTTGCTGAATGGAGCTTTATCGGGCCTGATTATGGCAGTACTTCCAAAAGCCAATAGCCTTTTATATTTTAAAAGCATATAAAATAGGTGAGGTTTCATTCCATGAATTCAGAAGTAATGATGAAGCTCTTACTGTTTTTAAGTTTTGTCCTACGGTCGACATTTTTTATGGTTCTTTGGGAAAATTAAAACCCGAGTGTTTTCCTAGCAGTGTTTGAGAGCATTAATGCGTAAATTAATTAGTCTTTTTGTGTTACTGAATGCTTTGACTTTGTGCGCGTCAGCACATGCAAACCCCTGTAAAACTGTCTCAGGTACGTTATCGGTTTGGAACGGACACCCTCCAAGCTTAAGGCTATCGGATACATCGGATGGTAATCTATATGGTGTTGAAGAAGCGGGAGAAGGGCCCAGGAAAGAAGCACTACCGCCGGGGCTTTATGAACGCTTTTTATCGGGTGAAAATCACGTTATAGGCACTTTTTGCTTGGAAATACTGGAAGATAAATATTCTCTTGTATATGACAGCTCTGAAATTAGGTTGGTGAGAATCCGTCTTTATTCAGAGTGAATAACCCCAGCTGACTGAAGCGAGACTTTCAATGTCAACATCGCGGGGTTGAGCAGGGGAAATTACCCTTGCTCCTTTTCTCTTGCCTGATAATTTGGCAGTAGTTCTTCTACAATCTTCTGTGCCGCAATGGTGTAGCGCACGCCGCTGAACATCACTGAGGTGTTTTCTTCAATACCGGTGATCCCGGTCAGTGTCCAGCCTTCGCCTTTTTCCGGGCACCATACTTTAGTGGTAGGGGGAATGACAATATACTCTTCGCTCATCTTAACGACTCCTGACGGCTGTTACTTAAGGTCCGATAGTTTATACTAATTCTGCGTAAAAGAGAGGGCTTTATTGAAAGCTTTTAGATGATGGAATCCCATGCATATTAAAACACCCAGATTACTGCTGAGGCCGGTGAATTATCGTGATGTACCAGCGCTGGTGGCGCTGTTAAATGACCCTCTGGTAAGTCAGTATAATGATTATGGAGCGCAACTGACACAGCAGGAAGTCAGAGCAATGTTACAGGCTGATTTAGATGACTTTTATGAGGGACATGGTGGGCGCTTTGCCATTGAGCATGAAGGCATGTTCATAGGGTCTATTGGATTATATGACTGTGACGTAAAGGCAAAGCATATTCACCTTGGCATCGAACTTGCGCCCAAATTTTGGCGTCAGGGGCTGGCCTCAGAGGCGCTCAGTGCAGCTTTAAACACGCTGGACAAGCTGGTACCTGGTTGCGAAGTTTCTCGGGTGGTTGGCAAGGTACATCAGGCAAATATCGCCTGTCAGCAGTTACTAGTCAGGAATGGGTTTCAGCGAATTAGCAGCGGATACGTATGTTTTTTTGAGCTTTATACTAGCCAGTTGCCTGTTGTATCAAGATCGAGAGCAGCCAGTTAAGCGTTATACGCTTGTACGTCGAGTGTAGTCACATTAAGTGATCTTTAGCTGGCACCTAGAGCAAAAGAAAATACCCGGCTATGATGCCGGGTATTTCAACTGTGTGTTAGTAATAGCGCGGCGCTTATTCCAGCCCTTTTTTGCTATAAAGTGTGACTTTATCCGAAACTAAAGTCACTTTAATGTGTTTGCTGTCGTTGCCCCAGGTGCAGTTGGTGTGCAGGGTTTTTTCTTCGCACTGATCTGCAGATCCCAGAATTTGTTCCAGCTCAGTTTTGTCCATACCCACTTCGATTTTATCGTAGTTTTCCATGCTTACTTTAGAGCAGGCGGCCAGGCCGAGGAGCAGAGTCAGGGTTAAAATTTTTTTCATAGTAGTTTCCGTCAGTGTCTGTATTTTCTGATTTGGAAGATGATCCCCATTTTGGGATGATCTAAATAATGAATGTCGCCGCTGTATACCCGGGTAAACTGAGACATTCTGGCGCTTTGCAGGTCGCCTTCATCACTTTTGTAATGATAGTCAAAGTTACTGGTAACATATAAATAATGCCGTATGTGGATTTTCATCCAACCCTGTAGCTGCCACAGGGTCGGATCTTGTTCCTTTTGCGCAACTTGTTTGGGTTCGCCGAGCAGGCTGATAAAGCCATCGTCCGGGGCACCTAAACGGGCCACATAGCTGGCGGGTTGCTCGAACTTTTGTCCGCCATAAACGAGTATGTTAGGGGCACGCTTTTTACTTTGGTCGGGAAAGCGCCAGCCGGTGTGCAGAATTGGTTCAAGCCCTTTCTTTTTTAACTTATTGAGCACGCTGTCAAACTTAAGCTGCTCTTGGTTGAGCAAGTAGATGCTTTGTTTATGGTCCTGCGGCTCTGCGTGGGGCGTAAGCGGCAGCTGTTGATACTGCGCCATATAGTCTACGCCATCGGCGCAGTGCCAGGATGCATCCTGCTGAACAAAGCGACTGGTAACCGGGCGCGGATCAAAGCGACTGTCACCATTGAGACAAGCCTGCTGGCCGGCACTGTTGTAGCCTTTAGTGAGTAGGTCCAGTGTTCGGTTTAAATCCAGCTCGGGATTTTCAATCGTAAAATCCTCTTGCAGTTGCTCGTTATCCTGCTGAGCGAAGGCGATCAGCTCAACTTCATACCAGCGTTTTGCGCTGGCTGAAGCCGAGGCCAGCAGCGCAGCGCTCAGTAATGTCAGGGAAAGGGCTGTCCTTATCATGCCACCGCCTTTTTCTGAAAGTCGTCAATCATTGCATTTACCAGTTTTAAACGTTCCTGACCATTTTTCTCTTCGATATTAAAGCGCAATTTGCTGGCACCTTCCATGCGGTACACAGTCGGGTTGCTTTGTATCAGAGCAATGATGAATGTCGGGTTAACCGTGGTACTGGCACTGAATTCAAAGTAGCCGCCTTTTTGGTTGGCTTCCACTTTGGTGATCCCCAGTTTAGCCGCTTTTGATTTCAAAAGTTGAATGCTAAAGAGGTTTTTCGCGGCATCCGGCAGTAATCCAAAGCGGTCAATCAGCTCGACCTTTAGCTCGTCCTGCGTGTCTTCATCATTGGCGCTGGCAATACGCTTGTACATGCTCAGGCGCATGTTTACATCATGGATATAGTCATCAGGCAGCAGTGCTGGGATTTTCAGGTCCACATCGCTTTGCTGTTGTAGCAGATTCTCCAGGGTCGGCTCTTTTCCGTCTTTAAGTGCTTGTACAGCCTGCTCAAGCATTTCCATGTAGAGGGTAAAGCCGACGGTTTGGATCTGACCGCTCTGTTCATCACCCAGTAGTTCACCCGCGCCCCGGATCTCCAAATCGTGAGTCGCCAAGGCAAAGCCGGCGCCGAGGTCTTCAAGTGATTCAATGGCCTGAAGTCGTTTTACGGCATCTTTGGTCAGCGTCTGGCTGTTGCGGGTCAGCAGGTAGGCATAAGCCTGATGGTGACTGCGACCAACCCGGCCACGTAACTGGTGCATCTGTGCCAGACCCAGCTTGTCTGCGCGGTCCATGATGATAGTATTAGCTGACGGGATATCGATACCGGTTTCTATGATGGTGGTACACACCAGCACATTGTGTTTCTGATGATAAAAGTCACTCATCAGCTGTTCGAGTTCTTTTTCGCGCATCTGGCCATGGGCGATGGCAATGCTGGCCTCAGGCACCAGTGCGGCAATGTCGGCTGCCGTTTTATCTATGGTTTCGACATTATTGTGTAAGAAGTACACCTGACCGCCGCGTTTAATTTCCCGCAGGATGGCTTCGCGGATCACCTCGTCGTTTCGCTCCTGCACGAAAGTCTTCACTGCCAGGCGTTTTGCGGGGGGTGTTGCAATGATTGACAGGTCACGCATGCCACTCATGGCCATATTCAGGGTTCGTGGAATAGGTGTTGCTGTGAGCGTGAGTATGTCTACGTCGGCGCGTAGCTGTTTGATCTTTTCTTTTTGTCTTACCCCGAAGCGGTGCTCTTCGTCGACAATCAATAAGCCCAGGTCTTTATACTTGATGCTCTGTTGCAGTAGCTTGTGGGTGCCGATCACAATATCAAGCTGGCCGTTTTCAAGCTTCTCGAGGGTGTCTTTTTGCTCTTTCGTGCTGTTAAAGCGGGATAATACACCGACCTCAATGGGCAAGGAGGCAAAGCGGTCGCGGAAGTTCTCATAGTGCTGCTGTGCCAGCAAAGTAGTGGGTACCAGCACGGCAACTTGTTTGTTGTCATTTATCGCTACAAAGGCCGCTCGCATGGCCACTTCCGTTTTACCAAAACCAACGTCACCACAAACCAGGCGGTCCATTGCCAATGGCGTTTGCATATCACCCAAGACGGCGTCAATGGCGTTACGTTGATCGTCAGTTTCTTCAAACGGGAAGGTATCACTGAATTCGCGATAGGCCTGGCCGTCGAGTTTGAATAAATGACCTGGCTTGCTTTGACGTTTAGCGTAGATGTCCAGCAGCTCTGCAGCAACATCTCGGACTTTTTCCGCGGCGCGGCGTTTGGCTTTTTCCCAGACGTCTGAGCCGAGTTTATGCAGCGGGGCTGAGGCTTCTTCTCCGCCGGAGTATCGGCTTAGCATGTGTAGTGCAGATACGGGCACATAGAGCTTGGCCTCATTGGCATAGATGATGGTCACAAACTCTGTGGCAACACCGGCGGCATCAATGGTTTGCAGGCCAAGGTATCGACCGACACCATGGTCCAGGTGGACAATAGGCTGGCCTTCTTTGAGCTCTGCCAGGTTGCGTATAAGTGCATCCTGGCCTTGATCGTATTTGTGTTTACGACGGCGGCGCTGTGAAACTTTAATACCCAGCAATTCTTGCTCAGTCAGAATACTTAAGGGCTTGTTTCCGTCGAGCATGACAGAGCGCTCGAGCGGACTGACAATCAGACCTACATCGTTGCGCGCACTGGCGAAATCAGCAAAATTATCGAACTCTTTGAGCTTCAGGCCACTTGGCTTGAGTAAGGTCATTAGAGATTCACGGCGACCATCCGATTCTACACTGAATAACACCCGGCCTTTATTCTTTTTCTGTACGGTAATGTAATCCAGCAGTGGCTTGTAGGGATCAGGCTGTTTGTGGTCAACACGGACATCAGTCACCAGGTGGGCGCTGAGATTGGTATGCCCGGCTTTGGTGCCCAGGCTAGCTTCACTCAGGCGAATTCTCGGGTAACGCGAAAACCCTTCAAACAGGGTTTCGACGTTCTGATAAAGGCGCCCTGGTTCCAGCAGTGGGCGCAATGGGTCAACCCGTCGGTTCTCATAGCGATTGTTGACGTCTAGCCAGAACTCGGAGGCTGCCTGTTCGATGTCACCCAGGTGCATAAACACGGCTTGTTCTGGCAGGTAATCAAAAATGGTTGCAATTTCTTCGTAAAATAGCGGTAGGTAATACTCAATACCGGCAGGCCAGTTGCCCCGGGTTACCTGCATATAAATGGAATCTTGTTCGCTACTCGCACCAAAGGTTTCCCGATATGCAATGCGAAAACGTTCAATGTCTTCGTCGTTGGTTGGGAATTCGTGTGCGGGTAATAAATCGATGGACTTTATTTGTTCGCTGGAGCGCTGCGTCTCAATATCAAAGAGTCGAATGCTGTCCAGTTCATCATCGAAAAAGTCGAGTCGGAATGGCGTGGTGCTGCCCATTGGGAACAGGTCGATAATAGAGCCTCTGACTGCAAATTCGCCGTGCTCCATCACCTGCTGTACGTTACGGTATCCGGCCTGAGCCAGCGTTTCTTTGAGCTTTTGTGCATCCAGAGAGTCGCCGACCTTGAACTGTAAGGCATTACCATAAATAAATTCAGGTGGTGCAGTCCGCAACATTAACGTGGACACAGGGAGTAATAATACGCCCTGATGCTGATGACGCAGGGAATTCAGGCTGGCAAGGCGCTGCGAAATGATATCCTGATGAGGTGAAAAGTGATCATAGGGTAAGGTTTCCCAGTCGGGGAAAACATGAACTTTGTCTTCACCCAGTAAGTAACCTAACTCAGTCTCAAGGCGTAATGCGCTTGGCGTGTCAGGTGTCACCACCACAACCAGTGCATCATGCTGCCTGACGCCTTCACTGATGGCAATGGACATACTGCTACCGACCAGCTGGCCCCAATGGATTTTATCCTTTTGTGATTTGACCCAGGGAAGTTTGTTCCACTGCGCTGTTGCCATTCATATACTCCTGTTACTGCATGTTGTTTTTATTGCACTTAATGTAATTCGACTCGCGCTTAGCGATAATAGAGCAAAGCGGCCTGACGTTAAGCCGAGGCCGCAATGGGATAGGGTTAATCCCGGTAAATTTTGCACAGATCCTGATAATGGTCGATACGACGATCTCTCAGGTATGGCCAAATTCGTCTGACGGACTCACTGCGGCTCTGATCAAGTTCAACCACCAAAAGTTGTTCTTCAGATTCGCTGCCATGTGCCAGTAGTTCGCCCTGTGGCCCCGCGACAAAGGAGTTACCCCAGAACTGGATACCTTCACTTTGGCCACTTGGGTCGGCTTCGTGGCCAACACGGTTAACACTTAAAACGGGCAGGCCATTTGATACGGCATGGGCGCGCTGTGCGATCATCCAGGCGTCGCGTTGACGAATTTGTTCGTCCTGCTCGTCGCGCGGATCCCAACCTATTGCTGTCGGGTAAATCAGCATATCAGCACCGGCCATGGCCATTAAGCGTGCGCCTTCCGGGAACCATTGATCCCAACATACCAATACACCCAGTTTACCTACTGAGGTTTGGATAGGCGTAAAGCCCATGTCGCCTGGTGTAAAATAGAATTTTTCATAAAAGCCCGGATCGTCAGGAATGTGCATTTTTCGATACTGACCGGCAATGCTGCCATCGGCTTCAAAGACAACAGCTGTATTGTGATATAAGCCGGTTGCGCGTTTTTCGAAAAGTGAAGCGACAATTACCAGGTTCAGTTCTTTGGCAAGCTGACAAAATACATCGGTACTTGGGCCCGGAATAGTCTCAGCCAGGTCAAACAGGTCAGTGTCTTCAGTCTGACAAAAATACAGGCTGCGGTGCAGCTCTTGTAATACCACGAGTTTCGCGCCCTGAGCCGCTGCATCGCGGATCCCGGCAATGGACTTATCCAGGTTGTTTTGTAAATCGGCGCTATTACTGTGCTGAACCAGTGCGACTTTCAACGTGTTGTTACTCATTAAAATTAGTCCTGTTTTAAAAATCCGGCGGGTAGCTGCATAGTGATACAGTGGAGGCTGCCAAACTGATGAATAATAGGCAGGCAGTCAATGCCAATGACGGTACGCTCCGGATGTGCGCTTTGCAATTGAGTCAGTGCGCGGGCGTCGTTGTCATCGCCGTAGAGCGGCATCAAAACGGTATCATTGATGATCAGATAATTTGCATAGGTGGCCGGCAAACGGTCGCCTTCATCATTGAATACGGCTTTAGGCCAGGGTAGGGCGACCAGGTTATATGGCTGGCCTTGCGGTGTACGGAATGACTTCAGTTGTGTCTCCATCGCGCTGAGGGCTTCATAATGCGCATCTTTTGGATCGTCGCAGCTGACGTACACCAGCGTATTATTAGGGGCAAAGCGGACCAGCGTATCAATGTGACTGTCGGTATCATCACCGGCCAGGAAGCCATGGTCTACCCAAAGGAACTGCTTGGCACCTAAAACCTCGCTCAGTTTTTGCTCTAGCTCGGTTTTAGTCAGGTGCGGATTACGATTTGGGTTAAGCAAGCACTCAGACGTGGTTAACAAAGTGCCTGCTTCGTCGATTTCAATCCCACCGCCTTCAAGCACCAGCTCTATAGCTTCATAATGGTTTTGGGGGTTAACCACCTGAGCGTGCAGGTGCGCATTAATCTGATTATCGAGCTCAGCTGCAAACTTATTACCCCAACCATTAAAGGTGAAGTTTTTTACAGAGAGTCGACCTGACGCATCCTGCGTAGTCAGTGGTCCATGATCACGGGCCCATGTATCGTTACAGGGTGCAACCACGAACACGATTTGTGTCATGTCGACATCGGCTGCTGTGAGTTTTTGTTCTATATGTGCTTTTAGCTCGGCATTGTGCGCTACGATGACGACCTTCTCAACTTGAGAGATCTGCTGACACAAAGCGATATAAACGGGTTCAACCTGGGGTAATATGTCTGCCCAGTCAGTATTTTGATGTGGCCAGGTAAGCATCACGGCATCTTGTGTTGCCCACTCGGGTAAAAGTGTAAAACTCATGGTGTAATCAATCAAAAATAGTAGACGACTAGTTTAGCACTGACAGCTTAGCTGTCAGCTATTTTGTTCATTTTCGTCAGGTGACTGACGCTTTTTTAACTGCCGAGTTTGGGCATGCAAGCTGGCGCGGACCAACAGTTCCTGATCATTATCGCGAATTTGAGTGAAGGCCAAGGTATAACGAAAGCCCGAATCAATCGCCTCTTTATCTATAACCTGGGCATAACAAAATATGGCGCTGGCTTCATGTTGCAAGAACACTTTGGTTCTGAAGTCCTGGCCAAGGTTATAGTCTTGCTCTAGTGTGGCTGTGATGCCACCACCACCATAGCTGTCACATCTGAGTAGCTCATCCTCAGGTTGTTCCGTGGCCAGAATATGACTCATGATCAGGTCGATTTTACGTGACTGGGCTTGCAGATACGCAGCCAAATCGCTGGCAACATCACCCAGGTTTCGCAATGGCCTCAGTGCATTTAGGTCCAGTTCATTAATTTCGTTTGCTAGCCTGAACAGAGGCGGAATGGCAGCTTCTAGTTGAGCCTGACTTTTGGGCACCATATTGGCGTCAACAGGGTACAGGTTAATCTGGTTGGATTCGGCAATCTGAAAATATTGCTCGAAAGTGTCTTTAAGGTCGCTATGCATATGCCGAAATGCTACTTATACTGTCTTTATATCCATATACTAGCGAGTTTTAACCTCACTCGCTAGTATTACTCAGTGGCAAGTTTACACCCTGAACTGTTCTAACATGTCTTCCTGCTTAGCAATTTTTTCTACCTGAGACTGCATTGTGTGGTCAACTGCTTTGGCTTCATCAAACACAGTGTCAGACAGGTTACGGATCTGCGAAGCATTATGATTAACTTCTTCCACTACGTGTTTCTGCTCGCTGATCATGTTGGCAATACTGACATTTAAATCGACGATGCTGGCAATAGACTGACGGATTGCATCCAGTGCCTCCCGAGTGTCATTGGCTTTGCTGACCGACTTTTCAACTATGGTCTGACTTTGATTCATAACTCCAACCGCACTTTGAGCGCCGCTTTGCAGCTGATCTATCATGGCTTTAATTTCGGTAGTTGCTTCTTGTGTACGTTGCGCCAGGGTTCTTACTTCATCGGCAACTACCGCAAACCCGCGACCAGATTCGCCGGCCCGTGCGGCTTCAATGGCGGCGTTAAGCGCCAACAGATTGGTTTGCTCGGCAATCCCATTGATGACAGATAATATCTGCTCTATGCCTGAGGACGATACTTCGAGTTCAGCGACAACATCAACAGCACGTTTGATCTGTACTGACAAATCCGTAATGGCGTCGGTTGATTCTGCAACTATGGTTTCACCATTGCTGGCGAGGTTATCGGTATTTTGAATCGCGTCGGCTGCCTGTTGTGCTGTGTTTGCAACTTGTTGTTCAGTGCTTGACATGTTCGCTGTTGCAGTTGTTAAGGTATTGAGCGCATTAAGCTGTTGCTCAATGGCCATGGTGGCCTGATTGGCACCGGTAGACGTTTGCCGGGCATCTTCTAATACTTCATGTCCAAGTTGCTGAATATCAGCAATGAGCGTTTGCAACCGGGAAGTAAAGCGATTGAAGTTTTCAGCCAGTGACGCAAATTCGGGCTCGTTAGATGCCTCAAGGCGAACTGTCAGATCAGCGTGACCCTGGGCAATGTTAGCCATGGCAACATTGATGTCTTCAAGGGGCTTAAGGAGGAAGTTAATGACCAAAGATAATACAACAACGGCTGCAATCACAGCGATGAGTGAAAACAAAGTGGCGTCCTGAGCCATAGTATCAACAGCAGCAAAGACTTTGTCTTTTTCGAGCGCGACCCCCACATACCAATCCAAACCTTCGACGTCCTTAAAGGTGATTAAATAGGTGCGGTTATTCATCATAACTTCTTGCACCGTTTGAGACACCTGGGTCCGGCCTAAAAATTGACTTGCTTGCTGACCGTTTAACTCGGTATCGGGGTGCGAAATAATGGTGCCATCTTTACTCACCATAAACGCAAAACCAGAGTCAAATAATTCGAACGAATTGATCATATTTCCGAGTTTGGCGAGACTGACATCAAAGAAAATCGCGCCATGGAAACGGCCGCCTTTTTTAACAGGTGTGCCGACAGATACCACAATTTCTTTGCTCACTGAATCGGCATAAGGTGCCGTCACAATTAATTGATTAGCTTGTTTAGCGCCTGCAAACCACGGACGCACCCGTGGATCCCAGGTTGGTCCAGGGTCCCATCCTGGATCGCTTGCAACATAGTTTCCGGTCGCGTCTTCACCATAGCCAATCAACAGAAATGTTTCTTTTAATTTGGGCTGTGAGATCAAGGGCAGGGCTTGTTTAAGTGAGTCGCTTTGTTCGACCAGTCCGGTGGTCAGTACTGCCAAATCAATAGCACCTTGCATCTGCGAGGTTACAGTGTTACTGATCCCCTGAATGATTTCTCCCACACTATCATTGACTTGTTGTTGTAAATTATCTTTCAGCAAAAAATACTGTTTAAGTGATAGTAATAACAGGGCCAGAAAGAGCACTGAGGCTGAAACGGCTATTACCTTAAATTTGAACTTCACAGGCATATCTCCTAACTGCTTCCCTTTATAAAGGTAAATCATTGAGGGAAACTTTCAATTATTTAGGCATTTAAATACAGTTTTTATTAGTTATAAGCGGATCTGCAACAGATCTGCCATGGTTAATTATCTCGGCCTATCGTGTTCTTATTTGTAGGTGATGGGTGTGGTTTATCGCTACTCTGAAGATTCACCCCACAACTCGTCGAGCTCTTCGTCAGAAATATCCAGATAATCCATGACATCGTCCTTGATCACTTGCCACTCCGGATTTTGTTCACTTACTGGGGTTGTTGCTAAATAGGATTTATGGCGGGCAATTTTTAAAATCGACAGCAGGTCATTACCAATGTTATCCAATTCCCCAGACGTGAGAATACCGTCTACATCATGTTGGTAGTAAATAACGTTAATCACGATCTTTGGCAGGCGCCATTGCTGAGCGAGCAACGCACCTATGGTGCCATGGCTGGTGTGGTACCGGGCAAACTCAAATTGACTGGCTTCGGTCCAGCCGTCTGTCTGTGCTTTATCCAGTACGTTTTGATAGTCATCAAAGTGCTGGCATAAAATGGGGATCCCAACGCCATGGAATAAACCAAGCATGTAGGCGTGATTTGCCAGTGCAGGCCGGTTAAGGCGGTTACAAATGAGAGAGGCATGTTGACCAATATCGGATTGCGTTTCCCAGAAATCGCTTAATGCAGCAGGTAAATCAACAGAGGACTTCAAAGCTACCGCTTTAACTAACGGAATAAGCCGTTTTAAACCCAGGATCATGACAGCTTGTTCAATGGAGTCAATTTCGCGGCTGCGACGAAAGGCAGCTGAATTCACTACCTGCAAAATAGCCGCACTGATCGCGACATCGCTTTGCAATATCTCTGAAATTTTGGTGATGTTTGGTTCCGGGAGCTTAGCTTCTTCTGAAAACTGCAACAGTGCTTGTGGTCTTGGTGGAATATTGACCGTTTTTAAAATGAGTTTTTCTTGCTGGGTGAGAGATATGGCCATGCAACGCTACCTTTACTACCTGACTATTATAAAAAGATAGACAATAAAAAGCGGTGCAGGCAACTCTCTTCGAGTCTGGCGTATAAAAAGCAAAAAGCCTCGCATGAGCGAAGCTTTGTAAACACCAAAGTGTTTAATTATACGTTGGCAAGCGCTGTACGTGCTTCAACGTATTCCATGTTAAAGCCTTCAGCAACTTCTTTACATGTGATCTGGCCTTTAATAACGTTCAGACCATTCAGGAAGTGCTCGTCAGACAATAGCGCCTCTTTATAGCCCTGGTTTGCAAGCTTGATGATGTAAGGCAGCGTTGCGTTGTTCAAAGCAAACGTAGAAGTGCGTGGTACTGCGCCTGGCATGTTTGCTACGCAGTAGTGAACAACATCGTCAACGATGTAAGTTGGCTCTGCGTGTGTTGTTGCTTTAGAAGTTGCGATACAACCACCCTGGTCGATAGCAACGTCAACGATTGCTGCACCAGGCTTCATTGCTTTGATGTGCTCAGCTGTAACTAGTTTAGGAGCAGCTGCGCCTGGGATTAGTACGCCACCGATCACTAGGTCTGCTTCAACAACGTGCTTCTCCAGCGCATCAACCGTTGAGTAGATAACTTTAGCCTGGCTGCCAAACTGTGCGTTTAGGCTACGCAGAACGTCAATGTTACGATCAAGGATTGTTACGTCAGCACCCATACCAACAGCCATTTGTGCTGCGTTACGGCCAACCATACCACCACCAATCACAACGACTTTCGCTGGTTCAACACCTGGTACGCCACCCAAAAGCATGCCGCGACCCAGGTTTGACTTTTCAAGTGCCTGCGCACCAGCCTGGATTGACATACGACCAGCAACTTCTGACATAGGTGCCAATAGTGGTAAACCACCACGGTTGTCAGTAACAGTTTCGTATGCGATACAGATTGCGCCGCTCTTAACCAGATCTTCTGTCTGAGGCAAATCAGGTGCAAGGTGCAAGTAAGTGAATAGAATTTGGTCTTCACGTAGCATTGCGCGCTCAACAGCCTGTGGCTCTTTTACTTTAACGATCATGTCAGCTTGTTCGAAAACCTGTGCCGCTGTGTCACGGATTTCAGCACCAACCTGAATGTAATCCTCGTCAGTGAAACCAATACCGATACCTGCATTTGTTTCAACTATTACCTGGTGGCCGTGATTAATCAGTTCACGAACACTCGCTGGAACCATACCAACACGGTATTCGTGGTTTTTTATCTCTTTAGGTACACCAATAATCATAACAATTCGCCTCAATTAAGAACGGGGTAAAAATTTTCGACCATTATAGATATGGTTTGCTAGTATGTCCTACCTTTTTTAGTATAATGAATAGTTGATAACACTGTATTAAGTAAATATTCAGGATATAAAACTGATCATGCATACTCAGTTAGACAGAACCGATAGAAAGATTTTAGTTGAACTGCAAAAAGACGGACGAATTTCTAATGTAGAATTGGCAAGACGAATAGGGCTAAGCGCTACGCCTTGTCTGGAGCGGGTAAAAAAACTCGAACGCGAAGGCTATATAAAAGGCTATAAGGCAGTTGTTGACCCGGTGAAACTGGGTCAGGGCTTGTTGGTATTCGTTGAGGTCACAGTTAATAAAAATTCGCCAGACGTGTTCGATCAGTTTAATCAGGCGGTCAAACAACATGATGAAATTATCGAATGTCATCTTGTGTCTGGTAACTTTGATTATCTGTTAAAAACTCGGGTGACGGATATGTCTGAGTATCGCGGCGTTTTGGGTGAGATACTTTTAAAACTCCCCAGTATTAGTGAAAGTCGTACCTATGTTGTAATGGAAGAAGTAAAAGGGGAGCAAGGTGAAGTGATAAAACCTTGTGCACCCTAGGGAAATTCTTGCTAAGGTGTGCAAAAAGTCATGTTAGAATTAACGAAACAGTATTTAGGTATTACATAATGCGCTTAAATGGTATTCAGCGCCTGCTGGAGACTGGCCTGATTGTCAGTACGGCGGCAGCGATATTTACGCTGTGCGCACTTATCAGCTTTGACCCGGCAGACCCCGCCTGGACGCAAACAGGCGAGTTTATCAAGGTTAACAACGTCACAGGTGCTGCTGGTGCCTGGGTTGCTGATATCTTATTACTCAGCTTTGGCTGGCTGGCATTTTTAGTGCCAGCTGTCATTCAGTTGTTTGGCTATCTGTTGTTCAAAAAACCACATAAGCTACTGCAGTTAGACTACACAACTTTGGGACTGAGACTGATAGGCGGCACGTTATTTATCACATCAGCCAGTGCTATCAGTAGCATCAATTTTGATGATATTTATAATTTTTCTTCCGGTGGGGTAGTGGGGGATGTGGTCGCCAGTGCCATGATGCCTGCATTTAACTTTACTGGAACCACAATCTTGTTATTGTGCTTTTTCTTTGCCGGTCTGACCCTGTTAACAGGGGTATCCTGGGTTGAATTTGTCGACTATATTGGCGAAAAAGTGGTTGCGTTCTGTAAATGGTGTTTCGACAAAATAAAACATCGTAGCGAACCCAAGTCGGCGGTCACGCTAAGTGATGGCAAAGAAGACAGCAAAGACGCTGGTCTGCCGAATAATGCTACGCTGGTCGAAAGTGCTGAGCGCAATCAAGCAGCTGTGCAAGTTGAAGCCGAAGCCAGTGAGCAGGTTATAGAAAATGTGGTTGAGGCCACAACCCCTGATCCCGTCGAGCAAATTTCGGATACTGATCAACAGTCCAATAAGAGTAAGCCTCAAAAACTAAAAGATAAGTTGTTTGGCGCAAAACCAGCGTCTCAGCCCGAGCCCGAGATACGTCACTCAGAGGCAAGTGATTTAGCGATAGCCAATGACGATGATATCGCCGTAGCGCCCAGCGTGTTCGATGAGCTGGATGACATTCTTGAGCAGGAAATTAACTTCTCTGCGGTCGACGATGAAGCGTTTGATACGGTAGCGGCACTGAATGCACTGGACGATACTCCTGCGCCTGTTGAAACCAAAGTGGTATCACCTGCACGGCCATTAAAGCCGAAAGAAAAACCTGCATCAGGTTATCAGCCACCACCGAGCGCCAAAGAGCAATTTGAAGCTTTATTGGAAGCTGAACCTCCGAAAGATCCTTTGCCGTCACTCGACTTGCTAGACAGACCAGACAAAGCGAAAAACCCGATCTCAGAAGAAGAGCTCGAAGCGGTATCTCGACTTGTTGAGTCCAAACTATTGGATTTCAATATTCAGGCTAAGGTTATGGGAGTTTATCCGGGACCTGTTGTTACACGTTTTGAGCTGGATCTGGCACCTGGAATTAAAGTTGCTAAGATCACCGGCCTTGCGAAAGATTTGGCGCGTTCTCTGTCAGCCGTCAGTGTGCGTGTGGTTGAAGTTATTCCGGGCAAGACTTTTGTGGGTCTGGAGCTACCAAATAAAAATCGAGAAATCGTGCGTTTATCAGAAGTGATAAACGCCCCTAAGTTTGAGCAAAATGCTTCGCCACTGACCATGGTACTGGGCAAAGATATTGCCGGGCAGCCGGTGGTGGCCGATTTGGCCAAAATGCCTCACTTACTTGTCGCCGGTACAACAGGTTCAGGTAAGTCAGTCGGCGTTAATGTTATGATATTAAGCTTGTTGTACAAATCACCACCTGAAGACGTACGCATGATTATGATTGACCCTAAAATGCTTGAATTGTCGGTGTATGAGGGCATTCCGCATTTGCTGTGTGAGGTGGTCACGGATATGAAAGAAGCAGCCAATGCGTTGCGTTGGTGTGTGGGTGAAATGGAACGTCGTTATAAGCTGATGTCAGCGCTTGGCGTGCGAAATCTGAAGGGCTACAACCAGAAGATCCTGGATGCAAAGGAAGCTGGTCATCCAATTCTGGACCCCTTGTTTAAAGACACGGATGGCATGGCAGACGAGCCCGAAGAGCTGGATAAGCTGCCGAGTATTGTTGTAGTGATCGATGAATTTGCCGACATGATGATGATTGTGGGCAAAAAGGTAGAAGAGTTAATTGCCCGTATCGCGCAAAAAGCGCGTGCAGCAGGGATCCACCTTGTGCTGGCGACGCAGCGACCTTCCGTGGATGTGATCACCGGCCTGATCAAGGCGAATATCCCAACCCGGATGGCGTTTCAGGTATCGAGTAAAATCGACTCGCGTACCATACTGGACCAACAAGGTGCAGAAAACCTGTTGGGTATGGGTGACATGCTATATCTACCACCAGGCACCAGTGTACCGATACGTGTTCATGGCGCATTTGTTGATGACCATGAGGTGCATGCGGTCGTCAGTGACTGGAAAGCCCGCGGTAAACCCAACTATATCGATGACATATTGTGTGGCGAAGCCACAGAAGATATTTTACTGCCAGGCGAGGCAAGTGAGGGGGAAGACGAGGAGTCCGACCCACTCTATGATGAAGCCGTGGCGTTTGTCATTGAAACCGGTAAGGTCTCAGTGTCTAGCGTTCAGCGAAAATTACGCGTTGGTTATAACCGCGCGGCTCGCCTGGTTGAACAAATGGAAATGTCCGGCGTCGTCAGTGCGCCAGGGCACAATGGTGCCAGAGAAGTACTGGTGCCCAAAGGTGGAGCGAATTAATGAAGTTACAACCACTTATTCTGGCTTTATGTATGGTCGGGGCTAATCCGGCAGTATTTGCAACTCAAGCGAACGCAACGCAAACGGTTAGTGTTGCTGCACAGTCTTTGAAAGATAAGTTAAAAGCACTGGAGAGCTTTCGAGCCGAGTTTGAGCAAAGTGTGATTGATCAGGACGGACACCTTATCCAATCCGGTAAGGGCGAAATAGTACTGCAATACCCTGCTAAAATACGCTGGCAACAGAATGAGCCCGATGAAACTTTACTAGTTTCAGATGGGCTTCGTACGGTTTATTTTGACAGCTTTGCTGAGCAAGCAACGATTCTTAATACACTTGGTCTGATAGACACAACGCCCTTTGTATTGCTGACGACACAAGATCCAAAGCAATGGCAGAAATACCAGGTTTCAGAAATTTCTGGTGGCTATCGTATTGAGCCCATTCAGTCCGGTGCTCAGGTGGAGCGGTTGGATGTTTTGTTTGCTGACGGTGGCCTGAAAATTGGCCAGTTGAACGTCACAGATTCTTCAGGTCAGATCTCCAGCTTTAAGTTCAGCGAGGCACAGATCAATGGTCCGGTGGATGCCGAGCAATTTAAGTTTGTGATCCCAGAAGGGGTGGTCGTCGACGACCAGACACAAAGTGACTAACCTGGGTTTTGATTTTGCGCCAGATGTCAGGCCTTTGGCGGCGAGAATGCGACCGTCCAACTTAGACGGTTACATTGGGCAAAGTCATATTCTTGGTGCTGATAGTCCGTTGCGTCGGGCTATTGCTCAGGGACGTTGCCATAGTTTGATTTTGTGGGGGCCTCCAGGGGTAGGTAAAACCACACTTGCAGAGATCATCGCGCATCATGCGAATGCACAATTGTGCAAGTTATCTGCGGTTACAGCAGGCGTGAAGGAGATCCGTGAGCAAGTGCTCGATGCGAAGAATCGCCTAAGCCAAAGTAGTACTCGTACAATCTTGTTTGTTGATGAAGTCCATCGATTCAATAAGTCACAGCAGGATGCCTTTTTGCCACATATTGAAGACGGTACTTTTATCTTTATTGGTGCTACCACTGAAAACCCTTCATTTGCCCTGAACAATGCGATTTTATCCCGCGCACGTGTCTATACCTTAAAGCCGCTTAGTCTCGACGAGCTTACTCAGGTACTGCGTCAGGCACAGACTCAGGACAAAGAGCTTGGCAGCCTGCAAATTACACTGGATGATGCCGTGATAGATGCATTGTCTCGTGCTGCGGATGGCGATGCCAGAAAAGCGCTCAATCTGCTTGAACAAGCCATTGATCTGGGTGCTAATGGTGAAGGGCAAGTGTTAGTAGATGAAGCGGTACTAAAACAAGTCTTACCGTCGCACCTGGCGAAATATGATAAGGGCGGGGATATATATTACGATTTGATCTCAGCATTTCATAAATCTGTGCGGGGTAGCGATCCGGACGCCGCGTTATATTGGTATTGTCGGATCCTTGCTGGTGGTGGCGATCCGCTTTACGTAGCCAGGCGATTACTTGCGATTGCGACTGAAGACATAGGCAATGCCGATCCACGTGCCATGCAAGTGGCACTGAATGCCTGGGATATCTATCACCGGGTTGGTCCTAGTGAAGGAGAGCGGGCCATCGCACAGGCAACTATCTACCTGGCCAGTGCGGCCAAAAGTAATGCCGTCTACATGGCGTTCAATCAGGCTAAGCAGGATGCCGCCAGCGATCCTGACCTTCCGGTGCCAGAGCATCTGCGTAATGCCCCCACCAAGTTGATGAAAGAACTCGGCTTTGGTGAGGAGTATCGATATGCACACAATGAACCGGGGGCGTTTGCCGCTGGTGAATGTTACTTCCCTGCAGATATACAGCAGCGTCGTTACTATGAGCCCAGTGACAGAGGGTTAGAGAAACAAATTTCTGAAAAACTCCGTTACTTGCGTTCTTTGAATGAGCAAAGTGTCCAGAAACGCTATCAAGATGAAGACAATCACTGATGGATTTGATTAAAACTTACCTGATGATTGCGACCGGTGGCGCATTTGGCGCCTGCATGCGCTTTTTTATTAGTGATATCACCTTAAAACTCTTGGGTAAGGGATTCCCTTTTGGTACGTTGACCGTTAATATTCTGGGTTCACTGTTGATGGGCATTCTCTACGGATTAATTGATAAGCAGGTCATTGAAGTATCTCCGGCTAAAAGTTTGGTCGGGATTGGCTTCTTGGGTGCTTTAACGACATTTTCTACCTTTTCTATGGATTCTTTGCTGTTACTTCAGCAAGGCCAGATAATGAAAATGGTACTTAATATAGTGTTGAATGTCGTGATGTGTATTTTCATGGCCTGGATAGGCCTGTGCTTAGTCATGCAAAAAGGTTAAAAGAATAAACTATGTTAGATGCAAAGTATTTACGTCAGGACATTGAGGAAGCAGCAGAGCGTTTGAAAAAACGTGGCTTTGAGCTCGATGTGGCTGCTATTAACGCGCTGGAAGAAAAACGAAAAACACTTCAGACCAAAACGCAGGAACTGCAAAGTGAGCGTAACAGCCGTTCCAAAGCGATAGGCCAGGCTAAAGCAAAAGGTGAAGACGTTCAGCCATTACTGGATGCTGTTGCTGACCTGGGTGATCAGCTAAGTGCCGCAAAAACAGAGCAGGATGAAGTGCTGGCTCAGTTGCAAGATATTGCTGCAACCTTACCAAATTTACCTGCCGAAGATGTTCCAGTTGGCGCAGATGAAAGTGAAAACGTTGAGGTGAGCAAGTGGGGCGAGCCAAAAGCGTTTGACTTTGAAGTTAAAGATCACGTTGACCTGGGTGAGGCGTTAGGTAAAGGTCTGGATTTTGAAACCGGCGTTAAGCTTAGTGGCTCTCGCTTTACGGTAATGCGTGGTGGTATTGCTCGTCTTAACCGTGCATTGTCGCAATTTATGCTGGATACGCATACAGACCAAAACGGTTATACCGAAATGTGTGTGCCTTACCTGGTTAACAAGGCAAGTTTGTACGGCACGGGACAGTTACCTAAGTTTGCTGAAGATTTGTTTCATACGGAAGCATTAAGCGAAGACCAGGACGGCTACAGCCTAATTCCTACTGCCGAAGTACCTCTGACCAATTGCGCACGCGACGAAATTTTCGACGAGAAAGAGCTACCAGTTCGCATGACTGCGTATACGCCATGTTTCAGAAGTGAAGCGGGCAGTTATGGTCGTGACACACGTGGTCTTATCCGTCAGCATCAGTTCGATAAAGTAGAGTTAGTACAGCTGGTTAAGCCTGAAGATTCGATGGCTGCGTTGGAAGAGCTGACAGGCCATGCAGAAGGCATTTTGCAGGCACTGGAGCTGCCTTATCGTAAAGTCGTCTTGTGTACCGGCGACATGGGCTTTGGTGCGGCAAAAACTTATGACCTTGAAGTTTGGTTGCCTGCGCAAAACACTTACCGTGAAATTTCTTCTTGTTCAAACATGCAGGACTTCCAGGCGCGCCGCATGCAAGCGCGTTTCCGCCGTGCTGGTGAGAAAAAGCCTGAGTTACTGCATACACTAAATGGTTCAGGTTTGGCGATTGGCCGTACTTTGGTCGCAATATTGGAAAACTATCAACAAGCAGATGGCTCTATTGTCGTACCAACTGTATTAAGACCATACATGGGTGGTCTTGAGAAAATCCAGTAAAACGCTTAACGCGTTGATCTAAGGCCGCATTCTAGCGGCCTTTTTTATTACAAATTAATGAATGTTTTTTTACGCTGATTTGTTAATGAACAATCTAATATTTCACTAAAATAAGATGACTTTTAAGAGTTATCTTTATTTTCTGCATTAATTTTCTTTTTACCCATATTTGTTACTTGCCAGTCATCGTTCGCTTGTTGCATGTGAAAACGATATATGATTTATTGTTTTTGAAGGTTTGGCCAATCCTGAATTAGTCGACCTGTGTCTGGCGAAAAAGCGCGTTCACAGTCGGCCGTTGTTTAACCATATGCAATAGTAAAAATGTTAGTAGTTAGATGAAATTCGAGCTATCGGCTGTCAGGCAGCCTGCGGCGAAGCACTGAATCAAAGTGTACAGAGGACCCTGTCGTGCTTCGTACGGATTGATATTTACGAATTTATTAACTATTTATTAAATGTGGATGTCGTCAAGACGAAAGCAACTCGAAAAATATGAAAGGTGAGGAATTTACCTATGAAGAGACAGAAAAGAGACCGTTTAGAAAGAGCACATGCCCAGGGATTCAAAGCAGGTTTAGCGGGCCGGTCCAAAGATTTATGTCCATATCAGCAAGTAGAGCACAGATCAGAATGGTTGGGGGGATGGCGAGAGGCCATAGATAACCGCAACATGTACAAAACCTAAATTCCTATAAATATCTAATGACTAAGCAAGGTCAAAAGCCCCTACGATGGGGCTTTGTTTTTTGTATTTAAATCCTCCTACTAATCTTTCTTGTATCGCTGCACCATATTGGCCTCAAAATAGCGCGTGTAGACTCGATTGTTTCGATTAGGTGTTATACCAATTTCACTTAATACCTGGTCTATTTGAAGGAGCAAATAGGACGCTAACAGCGTTAAAAATTTCTCATTTAGAACAACTAAATAGCAAAATTTTTGCCTTGTTATCGACCCTATTTTCTCGCCTCAAAATAGATCACTTAATTTAGCAAATTGGTATTACTCAGCGTTGAACCCGTTGCGCTCTCTACCGTTGCTGCTAATGGGGCAGAGTGCCTAACTGTACAATGCATCAGTAACCTGAAGCTAAATAGTCAAGATCAGTACCAATTAACGTAGTAGCTATGAACCTATTCTTATTATGTGATTATGGAGTCGTCTCGAGCGCGATGAGCTGACGTGTTGAAGGTTTTTCAGGCTGAGCCTCAGGGATAAAGAAACTTGCGCCGAATGCTTATCTGGTGGCGCTGAGATTGCACTTAGTCAAAGTACAGAGCAATGATCTTTGGATGTTTATGTTTGAACAGGCACCACTGGGTGCCTGTCTAGCAAATCTTTCGGACAAAGGGTGAAATTACAGATTGGCAAAGTAATATAGCCCATAACCCACAAACAGTGCCGGTATGGCCGAGTAGAGTGTGGCCACGACCGCAGCGCCGGGGGCGAGTGCCAGGGCCGGAAACAATGCGTCTCCATCGTTTGCCACCGCGTTGGCTGCCAGTGCACTAAAAGGTAAAACTCCCTGAATATATAAGCTGGTTACCACTATCTGAGGGCCACAGCCTGGTAGCATGCCAATGGCTATTGCGATAAGGGGGGCGAAAACGGCGTATTGGGAAAACCAAGCAGCCAGATCTAAGCCAAACAGAGCGACAGACAACTCATAGAGCATAAAACTGGCAACAACCCAGGCCGTGACAAAATGCGTATCGTGGATCACCTTGGCAAGCTTGGAAGGGGGATCTTGCTCATCATCTTCCGCAGTGACTTCCCGATAACTTTGACCTTTAGAAGACAACGCCCAGATTGTGAGTGCAAACAGGGCAAGTGCTGCACCTGCCAGTTCAACGGGCTGTGTCAGTATGCCTAAATCGGTGTTAAATGCGATAAGCAAAGCTATCATCAGGCAAGGGAGAAGTACCCAACGCCATACAGGTTCACTGAAACGGATAGCACTAGACGGCGCTTTACATTCAATCACATTTTTACTCTGCGCATCGGGTTGGCAAAACCCGGGTTTGTGTAACAGGTTAACGACCAAACCACTGACTATGCCTACGGCAATACCCAAAGTGATGATTGTAAGTCCCTCAATTGGCTTTTTAGCCAGAAGCAAAAAAGCTGCATCCCCCATGGTTGCAGTCAGTACGGCGACCACTGACGCAAAGCTTGCCTGGCCTTTCGTAAATTGAGTAACCACTATGATGGCGCCACCGCAGCCAGGCAGAGCGCCAAGTACTGCGGCCATAGAGATTTCCAGTGCCGGGGATTTCGCTTTAAGATAGCTGAGTTCAAGTTGCGGCAGTCGTCGACCAGAAAGTAATAAATAGCGAGTGTGCCGGCAACAAATACGCTTACCTGAAAAAACGCATCTGCAAGTGTGGCGATAGTCAGCTCACGGAGAGGTTCGAATAAAATCGCCAGACTGACTAGCAAGGGAAGCAATAATCGCTTGTTTGCTATAAAGGAAGAGAGCGCTGATTTACCTCTGGTTGTGACAGAGTAGGATTGTGAGAGCATAAAAAGTGCAACCGGTTGAAAACACAGTTGCACTTTAAAATGTTATTAAATGAAAATCAATATCATTTGTATTTATTTGTTGCGCTGGAACTCCGAGGTTGCTTTCCAGGTTGGCCATTCACTTTGTTGTGAAATGTCATAGCCGACCTGGAAGAACAATTGGAGATCTTGTACTGCACCGCTCAAATCCCACTCATCGCGGTAACGGTCACACGGTTGGTGATAACAACCACGTAGAACCAGACTCATGCGCTTACGATATTGTGCTGTGGCCTCATCACGCGCTTCTGTACCACCGCCAGCATACATTGCCGGCACACCCATGTTAGCGAAGGCGAAGTGATCTGAACGGTAGTAGCCGCCAGCAGCCGGGCGCGGATCACCAGAAACAACACGGTTTTGCTCTTTAGCAGCTGTCTCAAGCATCTCATCCAGTGATGACTTGCCGATACCGACGACGCTGATGTCTTTCACTTTACCCAGCAGGTTGAGGCTATCCATATTGATGTTAGCGACCGTTTTGTCCGCAGCAATCACCGGGTTCGCTGCATAGAATTTAGAGCCTAAGAGACCTTGCTCTTCCGCGGTAACCGCCAGGAATGTGATAGAGCGGTCTGGTTTTACGGGTAGTTTGCTGAATGCTTCCGCCACTTCGATCATGCCACCTGTGCCGGTTGCATTATCGTGCGCGCCATTGTAGATCTTATCGCCTTTACGGTTAGGATCGGTACCCAGATGGTCCCAGTGCGCAGAATAGATGATGTGCTCATCACTGTGTTTTGCGCCAGGCAAAGTCGCGATGAAGTTATAAGACGTTGACGTACTGATCTTGCTTTTCACGGTAACAGACGCGGTCAAATCGCCCATATCGACGTGATATGCGCCGGCTGCGGCTTTTTCTTTCGCTTGCGCGAAGTCCAGACCGGCTTTAGCAAATAGCTCTTTGGCAACGTCACTGGTAACCCAGCCTTCTACCGCGACACGATCCATGTTGTTGTTTTCTTTTTGGAAGCCAAACTGAGGACCACTCCAGGAGTTCTCAACAACACTCCAGGGATAAGAGGCAGGTGCTGTTTCGTGAACGATAATTGCACCAGCTGCTCCCTGACGGCTCGCTTCTTCATATTTATAAGTCCAGCGACCGTAGTAGGTCATGGCTTCACCGGTGAACAGCGCAGGATCTTTGCGTGCAAAGCCCGGGTCATTGACCAGCATGACAACCGTTTTTCCGCGCACATCCAGGCCTTCATAATCGTTCCAGCCATACTCCGGAGCGTTCACACCATAGCCGACAAATACCAGCTCAGAGTCTTTAATAGACTCCAGTTTGCTGATACGACCCGTACCCATTACCATGTCTTTCTTGTATTCGTAGTCTTTTCCGCCAATGCTCAGCGTCATGTTTGGATCGGCTTCGATTGAGACCAGAGGTACTTCCTGGAAGAAGCTATCGCCATTACCCGGCTGAAAGCCAAGCTCTGTGAAATGCTTTTTCAGGTAAGCGAGGGTCAGCTCTTCACCTTTTGTAGACGGTGCTCGACCGCCAAATTCATCAGAGGCCAGGGTTTTGATATGTCCGGCCAGTTGCTCTGCATTGATGCTGTTATAAGCGGCATTTACGTCGCCTGGCTGGTTAGTTTGTGTCGCCATACAGCCAGCTAAAACAGCAACAGAAAGTGCGCTTAGCGCTAGTTTTAGTTTCATAGTGTTATTATCTTCGCTTGTTGTTATACGCCGTTAGTATAACGTTATTTGTATTGATATTTCGACTTTTGGCGACAATTGACGGGTTTGTACAATTACTGAACAAAGTCGACTGGGATAAGGCGACTCGCTGAGGTAAAATGGCTGCTTTGATTTATGCCAGAGAAAGATAAACCGGCAATATGAATAAATTTACCGCGCCAGAACACTGGCATGCAGACCTGTTCAGTCAGGCGCCATTTGAGCATTTAGAAGAGTTATTTGCACTCAGTCATCACTCAGACTGGCCATCTTTCACTTGGCTGAATGAACAAAAAGATAGCACGCAAAGTCGCGACATTGTGTTTACACCAAACAGTGAGCTGGAAAGCGAAACTTTGTATTACGAGGAGATCATAGCGCAAACCCATCGCATTCCGACCCGTGAAAACAATTGGCACGACTTTTTTGGTGCCCTGATTTGGTGTCTCTTTCCGCAAACTAAGTCTTTGCTTAACCGTTTGCATATGCAGGAAATCGCAGAGCACGGCCTGAAGCAACGTAGTAAAAAGCGCAATGCCCTGACTCTGTTTGACGAATGTGGTGTCGTGCTCGCGGTACCTGACTTGAGCTGGCAAAGTGCGTTAAGAGCGCATCAGTGGCAGGAGGTTTTCTATGAATACGGTGCGATGTGGCATCATAATCTGTTGCCATTTACCTTTGGTCATGCGAATTATGAAATGCTGACCAAGCCCTTTATCGGTTTAACGGGTAAAGTGGTTTGTATCGAAGTTGATGAAGCCTTTTATCATCTGCCTTTGCAACTTCAGTATCGCCATCTGGACCAGAAACTGGTTAATATGATAGAGCGTCAAGGGCTGTTAGATAATAACCAACAGATGTCGCCATTACCCTTGCTTGGGATCCCACAATGGTATCAGGGGCAACAGGATCTGGCTTTTTACAGTGATACCGACTACTTTCGCCCCAAGCGGCAGCCGGTCAAGAAAAAGGATACTCAGTGATACAGGTTGAAGGTTTAAAAAAACGCTTCAAGCTCAGCAAGGAGCACAACAAAAATAAAACCAGTAGCGATCCGCGAGAACGCGATGGCTACTTTCATTCTGTCGAGTCTGTCTCGTTTCAATGCCAGCAGGCGGAGGTACTGGGGCTACTTGGACCCAACGGAGCGGGTAAAACCACCACGCTCAGGATGCTATCTACTGCGCTCACACCTGACAGCGGCGCAATCTTTGTTGGTGGACAGGATATCGTTAAAAAACCGCTTCACGGCCGGCGTAGTATCGGCTTTCTGTCTGGCACAACAGGTTTATATGGGCGGCTGAGTGCGCAAGAAAATGTTGAGTATTTTGCCCGATTACACGGGCTCAAAGGCAAATCACTGAAAGCACGTTGTGAGTTGTTGTACGAAACACTTGATATGACCTCATTTCTAGATAAGCGGGCAGAGAGCCTGTCCACCGGAATGAAGCAAAAAACCAATATCGCCAGAGCTGTTGTGCATGAACCTCAGGTGGTTATTTTAGACGAGCCGACAACGGGTTTGGACATCATGACCAAACAAACCGTGCTGACATTTATCAGGCAGTTAAAAGAACAGGGCACACCTGTTATTTTTTCTACTCACCATCTGGATGAAGTGGATATGTTGTGCGATCGGGTGTGTGTAATTGATAAAGGTGTCAGTTGCTTTGACGGAGATTTGGCGACATTTCGTGAGCAAGGTAAGAATACGGAACTCAACCAGGCGTTTTTGAACATTGTTCGGGAGGTACAAGATGTTTGAGGTCATGTTCAAGGAGCTTCGAGAGCTGCTTAGAGATAGAAAAACCTTGTTCTTTGTGATTGCGCTGCCCATTGTGATCTTTCCTGTGTTGTTCGCTTTTGTGGCTTTTTTAACTTCTAAGGCAGCACTCGAAGCTGAGCAAAAAGTCCATACCTATTTTGTAGTCAACGAAGACTACGCACCTACTTTTTCCGACACCTTGTTCTATCACCGCAGCTTTAAACGATACGAAGGAGAGGCTCAGCTTGATAGTGTCTCCGCATTGCGTGACGCAGTCAGGCAGGGCATTATCGATGTGGGTATCTATATCCCGGCGGCGCCAGACAAACAGTTAGCTCAAGGCGAACAGAGCCGGTTTCAGGTGGTCTTTAATGATGCGCAGTCGATCAATTACATTTATAGTAGGATAAAAAAGGTTATTGATACCTATTCAGCCAAACTGACGGAGCAAGCGCTCAGTGAGCTCGGTGTGGATACCGATAAGCAAGGCGCGGTGCTTCAGCCTGTGCTGATGGAAAAAGTGGACACCGCTGATCGGCGAGAAAATATTGGCGAGAAAATCGGTGCTTTTATCCCCTATATGCTGATCCCGCTGGTACTAATGGGAGCCAGTTACCCGGCTATCGACCTCGGTGCAGGTGAAAAAGAACGTGGTACTCTGGAGACGTTGCTACTGACACCATTGACTCGTACTCAGCTGGTTTTAGGTAAGTTCCTCACTATATTGATCAGCTCTATAGCCTGCGCTTTGGTGACTGTATCCAGCATGTCTATCTGGATTGGCTTAGCCAGCGGCTTTGGGGCGCTTGATCCTATCCTGAGTGCTTTTGCGAGTGTCACTCAATGGGATTTTTTACTTATTTTTGCATTGCTGTTGCCTGTGGCTATGATGTTGTCATCTTTGGTATTGGCTATCTCGATTTATGCGCGTAGCTTCAAAGAGGCGCAAAATTACATGGGGCCTTTGAGCATGTTGGTGTTTGTGCCCATCGTGGTGTCTGTTTTACCTAACATGGCGTTAAATGCCAAAACCGCCTGGATCCCTATCACAAATGTTGCGCTGGCGATTAAAGAAATCGTCAAAGGAACGGTGGACTACCAGGCCGTGGGTATGATTTTCCTAGCTTCAATCCTGCTCGCAGCCGCGCTACTGGCATGCTGTGTGCGCTGGTTTAGCCGTGAAGAGGTATTATTCAGATAAAGCGACGGGCTAGCATGGATAAACGCAGACTTTATCCATGCTAGTTGCTTAAGCGGCTTTCACATCTTGCGGCGAACTGGCTTCCGGTTCAACGACGGTCAGCACTTTCTTAATGTCTGACCAATGCAGTAGCTCAATGCGGCCTTGCTCATTTTCAACCAGCGCTGTGCAATTCTCAATCCAGTCACCATCGTTACAATATACGATGCCATCCATAACCGAGATTCTTGGTTGGTGGATATGGCCACAAATGATGCCATCGACACCGTGCTTTTTGGCTTCGTGTACGGCGGCTTGTTCAAAGGCATGAATGGCTTCACGGGCTTTATGGACGCGGTTTTTCAGCCAGGAAGCTAAAGACCAGTAATGACCACCGTATAATCTTCGGATCCGGTTAGTCCAGCGATTAAGAAATAGCAAAAAGTCATAGGCCGCGTCGCCGATAATGCTGATTAGTTTGTTATATCGGGTTGCGGAATCAAAGTCATCGCCATGTAAAAGTAAGAACCGCTTACCCGCTGACGTAGTATGTACGTAAGTTTTGTGTACTTCGACGTGAAACAGCGTTTTACCCACATAATTGCGAAAGGTTTCGTCGTGATTGCCAGGGATATAAATAACCCGGGTGCCATTTTCGGCTTTGCGCTGAATACACTCCAGCACCTGATAGTGACTTGGATGCCAAAAGAACTGACGTTTTAAAGACCAAAGGTCAACGATGTCGCCAACCAAATATAAGGTATCGCAGCGAGTACTGTTAAGAAAGTCCAGCAGGAAATCGGCTTTACAGTCTTTGTAGCCAAGGTGGACATCGGAGATCCAAATTGTCGGATAGTAGGTTTGTGTCATAGCCATGTTCTCGAGCGTAATAAGCCCTAAGTTAGAGACGGCGGATGACAAAAGCAGGGCAGTTACGAGAAGCTATTATGACAGCAAAGAGAGAAACAGAGCGCAACTGTGTACGCTCTGTCTGAAGGTTTATTTACCCAGTGCCTTGGCAATTTCTGCAACGGCAGAATCGATGTCCAGCATGAGTTTTTCACCTGTACGGCGGTTTTTCAGTTCAACCTGGTTATTATCCAGGTTGCGCTCACCAATTACGAGCGTGTATGGCACACCAAGTAGCTCCATGTCGTTAAACATCACACCCGGGCGTTCTTTACGGTCGTCGAATAACACCTCAACGCCGGCCGCTTGCAGATCGGTATAGAACTTCTGTGCAATATCCGGAATACGATGTGACTTGTGCATGTTCATTGGCACAATCGCCAGCTCGAATGGGGCGATAGCCTGAGGCCACTTGATCCCGTAATCGTCGTTGTTTTGCTCAATCGCAGCAGCGACAATACGTGATACACCAATACCATAGCAACCCATGGTCATTACCTGGTTTTTACCGCTTTCACCTAATACACCGGCGCTCATGGCTTCTGAGTACTTAGTTCCCAGCTGGAAAATGTGACCCACTTCAATGCCGCGTTTTATTTGTAGCGTGCCTTTGCCACACGGGCTTGGATCGCCTTCAACCACATTGCGAATGTCAGCAACCGTGTAATCTGTGACATCACGATCCCAGTTGATGCCGCTGTAGTGCACGCCATTTTGGTTTGCACCTGCGACGAAATCGGCCATTACCGCAGCGCTGCGATCAACGATAACTGGCATGTTCAGACCAACCGGGCCCAATGAACCTGGCTTGGCGCCAATGGCTGCAACTATGTCTTCTTCTTTGGCCATTTCCAGCGGAGCGTCTATCAGTGGCAGTTTTTCTGCTTTGAGCTCATTCAGCTCATGGTCGCCGCGCAGGATCAGAGCAACCAGACCACGTTGGTCGTCTTCGTCAGGTGCACCATAGACGATCAGTGTTTTAACACCACGGTGTGGTTTAACACCATGCTTTTCTTTGAGCTCGGCAATGGTGTTTGCTTCAGGCGTATCGAAAGTATTCAGTTCTTTCGAAGGCTCAGGGCGAGACTCTGATGGCGCAACAGCTTCTGCCTTTTCGATATTAGCGGCATAATCACTGTCTGTGCTGAATGCAATGGCATCTTCGCCAGACTCAGCAAGCACATGGAATTCATGTGACACGCTGCCACCAATAGAGCCGGTATCTGCGATGACCGGGCGGTAATCCAGGCCCAGACGCTCGAAGATGTTACAGTAAGCCTGATGCATTACCTGATAGGTTTTTTCCAGACATGCATCATCCAGGTGGAAAGAGTAGGCATCTTTCATCGTAAATTCGCGCGCGCGCATCACACCAAAACGAGGGCGTACTTCGTCGCGTACTTTAGTCTGAACCTGGTACAAGGTCAGAGGCAGTTGTTTGTAGCTGCTGACTTCACGGCGTACCAGATCGGTGATCACTTCTTCGTGTGTCGGACCCAGCGCAAATGGACGGTTATGTCTGTCATTGATGCGCAGTAGTTCCGGACCAAATTGTTCCCAGCGGCCAGATTCCTGCCATAGATCCGCAGGCTGAATGATGGGCATAAGCATTTCAATGGCACCGGCTTTGTCCATCTCTTCGCGTACGATGTTCTCTACTTTACGTAGTACTTTCAGGCCGGAGGGTAGCCAGGTGTACAAACCTGAGGCTAACTTGCGGATCATGCCCGCACGTAACATCAGCTGGTGGCTGATCACTTCTGCATCTGCAGGCGTCTCTTTTTGAGTCGCTAAAATATATTGACTGGTACGCATACTTGTTCCGTTCAAATGAAGATTGCTTCGGCCAACCGACCACGCAACCCTAAGTTGTTGTAGTATTTTTGTTGGGTTAGTTTAACAGCGCTAAAACCGCTTAAAAAGCTTTATTTATCGTGAAAAAGCGACTGTTCTGATGGCTGAAGAGTTTTTGCTCAATCCGGCTGGATATGAGTCACTTCCAGCACCTGATTGTGCTCGCCGTCGACCATCCAGCGAATGTTGAAGTCATACAGATTCATACCATAACTTTGCGTATCTGCCTTCTTTTTCTTATACGCCGGGCGTGGGTCCTGCTTGAGCACGTTGGTTATGAAGGCTTTAAGCTCCGGGTAATCGCTTTGGGTATTAATAAAGGCTTCGGCTTGTTCGCTGAAACTGACGGTCATTGCCGTTTCAGGACGGGTATCGGCAAATCCGGCTGCCGCGTCGGTCAGCGCGTCAGAGTAGGGCAGATAAGGTTTTATATCAACAATGGGCGTGCCGTCCAGTAAGTCAATACCAGACAGCAAAAGTGCAAGTTGTCCGTTTTTGTATTCAACGCCTTCGAGTTTCACCGCACTCATACCAATGCCATTGGGACGAAAGGTGGCGCGAGTTGCAAATACGCCTTTACGCTCGTTGCCGCCCAGCCGTGGTGGTCGTACTAACGCAGAATAGCCTTTGTCAGCGGTTTCATGAAAACGGAATAGCAGCCAAAGGTGACTGAATTCTTCTATTCCTCGTACGAATTCTTCGCGGTTAAATGCGTCGCAAAATACCAGTTTGGCCTTTGCCTCTGGCACCAGGCGAGGTTGTCTGGGAATAGCAAACTTTTGTTTATATGGTGAGTGGATCACACCGATTGGCTGTATATCGAATTGCACGCTTTATTCCGGCTAGTAAATTTGCGCGTATTGTAACGATGTAATGCGCATCGAACAAATGCAACAGCAGATCGCTGTAATCGAGTGTAATTCCATAGACTTAGGTTTGTAGCTAGGATCGGGTTATTACATTATGTATTGGTTTGTTAAATGTTTAGTTTAGAAAGTACCCAGGTAGGTGGGCAACACACAGATTTAATCTCAAATATGATGGAGCCGACTTACAGCCGCCTGGTCAGCAATATTTGTCGCAAAGTGTTTTCGGAGCAATCGCCGGTGACGCCCCTGGTGGTTGAGCAGTTGCGTAAGCGGCGGGCATTCTTACAGCCTTTATTCGCTGGTGTGGGCGACGGCAGTGTGCGCGCTACCCAGTTCAATACAGCATTACAATGTGAAATAGAGTTAGTCGTCAATAAGGTGATGTCACAATGCGAGATGCCGCGTCATGAGTTGGTTAAGCACACCAATAAAACGGTATTTGAACTCGCCAGACAGGTCATCTAGCTATTATCAACGATATCCGGTACCACGTTGTTGAGGCGCTTCATCAGTTTGTCGAGGTTCCTCTGAACCTGTTCACTGCATTTTTCTAACTCAAAGCGTACTCCAAGTAAACAATCCTGCTCAGGTCCATCATTTGCTTCTATGCGCACTATGGTGCCATAGAGCGGGGATATGCTCAGTGCCTTAGTCCCGTCAAAATTGTCAAAGCTGAGGTTAAATTCAGTGAGTTTGTATAGCTTCAGAGCATCAACATAATTGGTATAGACCTGCATACCGGTATGACTGATGTTATGTACTTTGGCTTCAAGTAGGGCATCAGAGGCGATGATCCGCATTGCATGTGAGGGCAGAGCCGAGTGTCTGACTGAATCTCGTTTACTGGCACTGTTCCAAGATTTATTGACTGCAGCTTCCAGTTTGTCTGCTCTGAAAGG
Organism: Pseudoalteromonas sp. PPB1; assembly: GCF_015356275.1. Classification (NCBI taxonomy): domain Bacteria; kingdom Pseudomonadati; phylum Pseudomonadota; class Gammaproteobacteria; order Alteromonadales; family Pseudoalteromonadaceae; genus Pseudoalteromonas; species Pseudoalteromonas sp. PPB1. Next base: position 97,297 of record NZ_JACEQV010000006.1, read on the forward strand.
TTTAACGACAAAATGACTCACTCCATTTTGTATTGCGGTAATAACAAAATCACGCTCGCCATTAGAGGTCATCATGATAAAAGGAATGTCTTTAAACTGGGTGCTGTTACGAACCTCATAAAGCAGCTCTTCGCCGTTTATTTCAGGCATCTGCCAGTCAGAGATAATAATGTCGACAGGCTTTGATTTTAGGATCTGGAGTGCCTGCTTACCATCGGCGGCCATCATCACCTGTTCAGAACCCAGACGTGTCTTAATGATGTTACGTACAACGTTGCGTACAGTGGTACAATCATCGACCACCAAAAATCGGACATTTCTCACTACTGCTTGCTCTATATTTGACCATTATTTAAGCCGGCGGCAATCATACCACAGCTCTTACCAGTAGGTAAGGGTTGGATTCGATAATTTTAAACCGTTCCAAATTGAGTGACTTACTCACAAGAAAATACCGATGAAAGCAGGTTATGTGAATAATTGTTTTGAAATGCCGCACAAAGTAACAGTTGCTCACAAGGTCCTCACTGAGTTTTGCATTATTTCAGCGCATTATGAAGCCGTGAAGTTCAGGGGCAGTCGGCCAGGCATCTTGTATTGGCCTCCAAAGTCCTCTGATTATTTTACCTCAGCGCTAAAGCAAACTTATAGAGACAAAGGAACTCATTATGATCGGGATAACAAAACACAACATGGTACGAGCACTTGGGCTGTGTCTGGCAATGACAAGTGTATGCAGTCTTGCTGAAGAGCAGGCAAACGACGATTGGGACGTAAAAATAGGCGCGGGTGTGCTTGTTGCAGATCTGCCCTGGCAGGGCGGTGAGAATGAGTTTGCACTCATTCCTATGGCAGACATTAAAAAAGGCAATTGGTTTTCTAATGAAGACAGCACCATTGGTTATCAATTTTTGAATATTAACGACGTCTTCAGCGCTTATGCGGGTCTGGGCTACCGTAACGAAGGGTATGACAGTCTGTTTGGAGACAATAGCTCTAACAGCAAAGTGTTTGAAGGCTATGATGCGCCCGATGGCGAGCTGGTACTGAATTACGGGGCAAAGTTTTTATGGTTTGGTTTATCCGGCCACACTGACTTGTCTGATGAATCAGATGCCACCAACTTTGCGCTGAGTGCAGAAGTTCCTTTGTATGAAAGCAGCCACGGGTTTGGTATTTCAGCACAGGCACAGGTACGTTGGCTCGATTCGGACTATGTGAACACCGTTTACGGAATAAGCGGTAAGAATATCAACGCATCAGTCGGCCGCACAGCCTATCAGACTGACGACAATGCGATAAACGTTACCTTTGGACTCGATGCGTATTATCAAATCACGCCTGAGGTAACATTAATTGGCAGTGTGAGCAGAACGGAGTTGGATGATGTTATCAGCAAAAGTCCGCTCGTTGGCGATGATACGATGGACATAGCCTTCATCGGTGCTATGTATCAGTTTTAGTATGTAAGTGGCTTGTGTAAGCGCTGGATCAGTCACCCTGATCCAGCGTATTTTGTAACAAAGATTCTGTTTGAATCGCAATTTCTTTCATCTGAATGGCATATTGCTCCAGCGCTTTTTGTTCTTTCGTTTTTGCCTCAAACTTGGCAACGGGAATAGGGTACCCAGCCTGATCCATAGCGATAAAGCTGATTATGCAGTGATTGGTTTCTACCATGTGTTGCTTTTGTGGATCGCCACATCGTACCTGAATGAATATCTGCATACTGGTTTTGCCGGTGTGTGCAATCCGCGCTGAAACTTCTACGATCTGGCCAACCAAAATAGGGCGATGAAAACGTACACCCGCGACGGATACAGTAACACAGTAGGCACCACTCCAGCCTGCTGCACAGGCATAGCCCGCTTGATCTATCCACTTCATCACCACACCGCCATGTACTTTGCCACCAAAGTTTACATCTGTTGGCTCTGCTAAAAAGCGAAACACGACTTCCGATTGCTGCGCCATGGGGCACCTCATTATCTCAACGTTTGCTTAAGTATAGAAAAAAAGGGGCATTTTGCCCCGGCAATTTAGGATAAAGGGTGTGAGCGGCAGGTAGCTGGCACCTGCCGGGTCGGATTACATATTTGGGTAGTTGGGGCCGCCGGCACCTTCCGGGGTCATCCAGGTGATGTTCTGACTCGGATCTTTGATGTCACAGGTTTTACAGTGGACACAGTTTTGTGCATTGATCACAAACTGTTTATCGCCATTTTGAGTCTCGCTGACTTCGTAGACACCAGCCGGGCAGTAACGTTGAGCGGGCTCTGCATACTGCTCAAGATTAACTTGGATCGGAATGGTCACATCTTTGAGCTGCAGATGACAAGGCTGCTCTTCCTCGTGGTTAGTATTGGATAAAAACACCGATGAAAGCTTGTCAAAACTTAACTTTCCGTCCGGCTTCGGATAGCTAATTTCCTGCGAATCTTTTGCCAGTCGAAGAGACGCGTGGTCCAGCGTGGTATCTTTGAGTGTAAATGGCAATGAACCTGAAAACAGGTTTTGGTCAACCATGTTGTAAGCACCACCTAAGATACGGCCAAACTTGTGCATGGCCGGGCCAAAGTTACGTGACTGATAAAGTTCGTCATATAGCCAGCTGCTTTTAAAATTGTCAGCAAATTCGTTTAACTCAGCACGATGAGCATCTTCTCCCAGCGCCGTCACAATGGTATCTGCGGCAATGATGCCCGATTTCATCGCCGTATGGTTGCCTTTGATTTTAGCGAAGTTCAGCGTACCGGCATCACACCCTATTAGCAGACCCCCCGGAAAGTGCATTTTAGGTAACGCATGAAGGCCGCCTTTTGCAATAGCGCGGGCGCCGTATGCAACGCGCTCGCCACCTTCCAGCGTGTCTTTGAATACTTGCTGATGTTTCATGCGCTGAAACTCGTCAAACGGGCTCAGATACGGGTTTTTGTAGTTTAGATCAATGATCAATCCGATCACGACTTGGTTATTTTCGGCATGATACATGAACGAACCACCATGGGTTTCGCTATCGAGCGGCCAGCCCGTACCATGGACAACTTTACCTTCCTGATGTTTTGCCGGGTCAATTTGCCAGATCTCTTTAAAGCCAATACCGTAGTGCTGAGGGGTGGCGTCTTTATCCAGTGCAAACTGACTGATAAGCTGTTTGCCCAGGTGGCCACGACAGCCCTCTGCAAAGACAGTGTATTTGGCTCTCAGTTCCATACCTGGCATATAACTGTCTTTTGGCTCGCCATCTTTGCCAACACCCATATCACCGGTGATGATGCCTTTCACTTTATCATCTTCAACTATCAGCGAGTGAGCGCTGAATCCGGGGAATACTTCCACGCCCAGTTGTTCAGCCTGTTCAGCCAGCCAGCGGCAGACATTACCCATAGAGACAATATAATTGCCGTCGTTTTTAAACGTTTTGGGGACCGCAAAGTGCGGGATGCTGGTGGCTTTGTCCTGATCTTTAAACAGGTAGATTTCGTCCTCGGTCACTTTTGTTGTGACAGGGGCATTTTTTTCGGCCCAATCCGGGATTAATTCGTCCAGCGCTTTAGTTTCAAAGACAGCACCAGACAATATATGTGCTCCGACCTCAGAGCCTTTTTCAACGACACAGATCATCAGTTCTTGTTGTTTTTCCTGTGCCTGTTGCGCAAGTCGGATCGCACACGACAGGCCCGCAGGGCCCGCGCCTACAATCACAACATCAAATTCCATGGTTTCGCGTTCGACCATTTTTACCTCACATAGATTGACGGTAGTTTAACTAAAACGAGGCTTTAGTTTTGTTAAGGTTAAGCTAAGGTTATTTTAGGTTGACGTTTACGTCAACAGGAAGTAGTCTGGTTTCATCAAATTGTTTTGTTGACGTGTACGTCAGCCAATAGAATAACCAGATGATGGAGTAACCATGAAAGTACTTGTGCCAATCAAACGCGTGATTGACTACAATGTCAAGGCAAGAGTCAAGGCCGACAACAGTGATGTTGATCTGACCAATGTGAAAATGGCAATGAACCCGTTCTGTGAGATCGCAGTAGAAGAAGCCATTCGCTTAAAAGAAGCAGGTAAAGCGAACGAAGTGATCGCTGTTTCAATCGGTGATAAAGCGTGTCAGGAGCAGCTACGCACCGCACTGGCCTTGGGTGCTGATAAAGCAATTCATATTGAAACCGATGCAAAACTTGAATCCCTACATATAGCCAAACTTCTGGCAAAGTTGGTAGAGCAAGAAAGCCCTGAACTGGTTATTTTGGGTAAACAGTCTATCGATTCTGACAACAATCAAACTGGTCAGATGTTAGCTGCATTAACTAAACGTCCTCAGGGTACCTTTGCATCTAACGTTGAAATTGCAGATGGTAAAGCCGTTGTGACTCGAGAAGTAGATGGTGGTCTGCAGACCGTGGCCTTGAACCTGCCTGCGGTTGTAACCACAGATCTTCGTTTGAATGAGCCTCGTTATGCCTCATTGCCAAATATCATGAAAGCAAAACGTAAACCGCTTGATGTTATCGCAGCAGACACGCTGGGCGTTGACCTTGCGCCACGTATTGAACTTGTGCGTGTGGAAGAGCCAGCTAAACGTGAAGCGGGCATCATTGTTGAGAGCGTAGAAGAACTGGTCAATAAACTAAAAACTGAAGCTAAGGTGATCTCATGAGCGTACTAGTCATTGCTGAACACGAAAATGGTGTATTAAAGCCTGAAACGGCAAAAGTCGTTCATGCAGCTAGTCAGCTTGGCGCTGAAATTGATGTTCTGGTTGCGGGTAATAATGTGGGTCCTGTTGCAGAGGCTGCTGCACAAATCGCCGGTGTAAAGGCGGTAAAGCTGGCTGACGACAGTGTGCTAGAACATCAACTAGCAGAAAGTACCGCTGATCTGGTGATTACGCTGGCTGAAGGTTATAGTCATATTCTGGCTGCGGCTTCAACCACGGGTAAAAACATCATGCCGCGCGTTGCTGCTTTACTGGACAAATCACAACTTTCTGAGATTGTCGGGGTTGTTGATGCCGACACCTTTATGCGTCCAATCTATGCAGGTAATGCTATTGCGACAGTTAAGTCACTGGAAGCGCAGAAAATCATTACTGTTCGTGCCAGCGCATTTGATGCGGCTGGTGAGCAGGCACCTGTTGCTGTTGAGACACTGGCTACCTCGGTTGAAAATACCCAAAGTAGTTTTGTTGGTGTTGAACAAACAGAATCAGAGCGCCCTGAGCTGACGGCGGCACCTGTTGTTATCTCAGGTGGTCGAGGTATGCAAAATGGTGAAAACTTCTCATTGCTTAACGGCATTGCTGACAAATTAGGCGCTGCTATTGGTGCATCTCGTGCGGCGGTTGACGCCGGGTTCGTACCTAACGATATGCAGGTAGGTCAGACAGGTAAAATTGTTGCACCAGACTTGTACATTGCTGTTGGTATCAGCGGTGCAATTCAGCACCTTGCAGGCATGAAAGATTCTAAAGTCATTGTTGCCATCAACAAAGATGCCGAAGCGCCAATTTTTCAGGTGGCTGATTACGGCCTGGTCGCAGACCTGTTCGACGTCTTACCTCAGCTTGAACAAGCTTTGTAAAAACAAATTCTGGTTGTTAAAGCCGTGAGTACCTTCGTACCGCGGCTTTTTTCATATTTATTGCTCATCAAACCTGATTGGCCATTCTTATCACGCAATGGCAGCAAAATAAATTTATAAGTTACTAGCTCTCACTTTATTTTCTAAACCCTGCGGTATTTATGAAACTGCAATGATGGGGTGTTGTGCACTGCTTACCCTCAGTCAGTTACTCTAAGCAAAAGTGGCAGGGATCATGTAGTTAGCGAATCATGGTTGCAGCATAGCGAATAACTAAGCAATGTTCTTACCGGGTTAAAATAGCTCATGGAAGTGTTTAGGTGCGCGGAAGAATTCAGCTTTTTTCATAAATGCCAGCAGGTTAAAGCCTGAGGAGGGGACATTTTAGCTCAAATTGGCTTTAAATGGCCCTTTTTGCCGTTAAATAGAGGCTGTACCCACAGGAATTGCAATAATTCGGTCATTGAGCCCGGTTAAGGTCTTCGCGGATTTTATAAACGACTCTTCCTGTGCGAGAAAAAATATGAAAAATAATCTACCTTCCGTGATTTCTAAGGCCTGTGCGGGCGTTGCTTTAGCACTTGGCGTGATGAGTGCACCAGCACTTGCTAATACGTTGCAAGGTGAACTGACGGATCAGCAAAACAAAGCCCGCTTTGAAGGGGCTAAAGTTATTATTAAGGAGCTGGGGCGTGAAGTCAGCTCCGAGCGTAATGGTGAGTTTAGGTTCATCAATCTCCCAGCCGGTACCTACACGCTTGAAGTACGCTATATCGGCGCGCAATCTGTCACAAAGCAAGTGGTGATCAAAGACAATGAAGTGACTAAAACCCGGGTGCAGCTTAGCGCCTACCAGGGAGAAATGGATAACATAATCGTTAAAGGACAACGCGCAGGGCAAGCAGGTGCCTTGAACCGGCAGAAAAATGCGGATGGTATCAAGTCTATCGTCAGTGCAGATAGCATCGGACAGTTACCAGATCAGAATGCGGCCGAGGCATTGCAGCGTCTGCCGGGTTTGTTTATCGACCGGGATCAGGGTGAAGGCCGTTTTGTTGGGATCCGGGGCATTGATCCAAATCTCAACAATGTGACTATCAATGGCGCAGCTGTACCTTCTCCGGAAGGTGGTGTGCGCAGCGTTGCAATGGACGTGCTGCCAAGTGAAATTATTCAGAGTCTGGAGGTGAGCAAAACAGTCACCCCAGATATGGATGCCAATGCGATTGGTGGCAGTATCGAAGTGAAAAGTCTGAGTGCATTTGACCGTGAAGGGGAAAGCTACAGTTTCAATGTTCAGGGCGCTTACAATGAACAGGTTGAAAAAAGCAGCCCCAAACTGTCCGTTAGCTACAGCGATATTTATGACATTGGCAGCCAGACTCAGCTGGGCGTAGCGACGGCGGTATCCTGGTTTGAACGCAAGTTTGGCTCACATAATATGGAAACTGATGGCGGCTGGATGGAGTTGGAAATGGAAGATGCCAATTCCGGCGAAGAAGTGGCTTTTTTTGGTGCAGAGGAAATTGAACAGCGTCACTATACCATCACCCGAGAGCGCCTGGGAGCTGCCCTGAATTTGGATCTGCATCAGGGATTGTTCAATAAGTACTATCTGAGAACCATGTACAGCGAATTCTCAGACGACGAGTTCCGTCTGCGCAATGAATACAAGTTCGATAAAGGCAATTATTTAAGCGGGCAATCAGGCGATACGATGGCGTACTTTAGCGGTGCTGAAATGGACCGGGACAGCAAAGATCGCTACGAGGAACAAAGCATTTTGTCTGTGGTCGCGGGTGGTGAGCATCTGATCAAAGACTGGTTTGTAGAATACAGTCTGGTTTACTCAAAATCAGACGAGCAAGAGCCTGATCGACTGGATATAGCGTTTGCCGGAGAAGATTTGACTCTGGGCTATGCCAGCCTGGGAGACACCCCGGTTTTGTCTCGTAGTGAGGCCGCACATCAATTAAGCCGTTTTGAACTCGACGAAATTGTTCACGAAAATAATCTGAGCGAAGATGAAGCAACCAGCTTTAAATTAGATCTGACTAAAGATCTGGTTATCGCTGGACATAATGCAGAGCTTAAGTTTGGCGCTAAGTATCGCGACCGTGAAAAGCTGAACTCAGTCAACGCTGTGGTATACGACGGCGGGTTTGATGATGTGACGGCAGAACAGTTTAAAACGGGTGCACCAGAATATGACCTGGGCGACTTTGGTCCGGGTTTATCCGAATCCGGATTGCAGGCCTACTTTGCGCAAAACCAGGCATCCTTCGAGCGAAACGATCAGGAAACCGATATCGAGTCAAAGGGTCGTAGCTATCGCTCTGAAGAAACCGTCAGTGCGCTGTATGCCATGGTCAATATTGATTTTGGTAAACTAAACCTGATCACGGGTGTACGTTACGAGGATACTGACTACACCACGCGGGGTTATCAGGTTTCACTGGAAAAAGATAAATTAGCAGACACAGAGCAAGTCAATATCACCCCTTGGGAAGTTGAGAAATCCTACGATCATTTGCTACCCAATCTGACTCTGCGTTACGAGCTGGGCGATGATCTGATTTCACGCTTTGCTTATACCCAAACCATTGCACGTCCGGGATTTGAAGAGGCTGCAGCCTACCAGTTACTCGAAAGTGAAACAGATGAAGACGACGGACAGGTGGTGACAGAGCGAGAAGGTGAAGTTGGCAATCCAAACTTGGACCCGTATGAGTCTCAGAACCTGGATTTGTCCATTGAATACTACACAGGCAGTATTGGCGTTATGTCTGCTGGATTATTCCACAAGCAAATCGATAACTTTATCACTGAGCAGGAAGTGCAGGATCAGGCACAGTGGGCGGGCTATAAAAAGGTCATGCAATTCGTGAATGGTGGCGAGGCAGACTTAACAGGTATTGAGCTGGCTTACAGCAAAAACTTCAAAAATGGTCTGATGCTGTCAGCTAATACCACCTTAATTGACGCAGATGACAAATTGACTCGTCAGTCGGATACAGTGGCAAACCTGATGGTTGGATACGAAGATGACACCTTAAGTGCGCGCCTGAGTGGTAACTATAAAAGCAAAGCCTATCTGAGCACCGAGAGTGATGCACGTGTGTATCAGGATGACCACATGCAGCTAGATTTGAGCGTTAAATACTACTTCAATGAGCAAATGCAGATGTACTTTAACGCCGTCAATCTGACGGATGAACCACTCTACATTTATCACGGTGAGCAAAAATATAACTTTCAGTATGAGCAATATGGTCGCTCATTCGAACTGGGCTTTACCTACACCTCATTCTAATCCTTGTTGGAGCGTGCCGGGCTGATCCGGCACATTTAAAATTATGACTTTTAAATATATTGCACTTTCCTGCCTGAGCGCTTCTGTATTGATATCTAGTCCTGCGATGTCGGCCAATGTTTCTTTCCTGGCGTTTGGTGACGGAGGGTATCACCCGGACTACCCTAAAGAAAAACACATTCAGAAGCCCAAAAATAAAACGCAATTTATTGCGGCTGAAAAAGCAGATTGGCTCGAAGAGCATCGTCCGCTGAATGAGTTTAATCATGCCCCCATATATATTTACCCCGACACGGACATAGCCACCGAGCAGACCGGTGCGATAGCAACTGGTAAGGCGATGGCAACCTTATGCCAGATAAAACGGTGCGATTTTGCCATTCAACTGGGCGACAATATTTACCCGGATGGCGCCGGCGCAAATGATGGTAAAGACGATCAGCAACGTATGAACGATCTGATCTTAAAACCGTTGCAGCCGCTATTTGCGCAGCAACCGGAGTTAGTTGTGTACTCTGCTCTGGGCAACCACGACTGGAAAACGTCACGTAAAGGGGTGAAGTTGCAAACTGAATGGATGGCAAGTCAGCCAAATTTTACCATGTCTGAGCGAGGTTACTACAGCTTTACCATAGGAGAGCCGGGTAATGATGTTGAACTGTTTGTACTCGATACCAATATGCTGCTTTCGGGCCAACACTACTATGAGATCCCGTTACGCCCGGACGGCAGCGAACAGGGGTTAGCCAGTGCTCTGGCTGCCGGGCAGGCAGAGGTTGAAGACATTGAGCGTCATGAAGAGCCGGTTAATGGTGAAGATCACCGGCAATTAGCCTGGCTGGCCGATGGCCTTAAAAATTCCAAAGCAAAGTGGAAACTGGTGTACGGACATCACATATTATGGTCGATAGGTGGTACTAAATATGATGAAGGCCATGTGTTGAGACGGCTGATTTTGCCCGAGTTATGTCAATATGCAGATGCCTACATTGCGGGTCACGAACATGATCTGGAGTTATTAACGGATGATTGTAGCCGCGTAATGCCGGGCAATTCTAAACCTAAACTGCCCCTGATAATCAGCGGTGCAGCTGCAAAAATGCGTGGTACCCATACACCGTTTGCGCAGCAACAGGAAAGGCGCTATCCCGAATACGATCTGGTGTGGTCTAAAAGCTTTATTTGGGGATTTACACACATTGAACTGGATAATGGTCAGGATAAGTTGAATGTGTCTTTTTATACTACTCCCCATGATCAAAGCGGTAAGCTCGAGGCCGAGCAGACATTCAGTTTCGCAAAACGCAGTGACTGATGACAACTGGGGTGGCTCTGACACTTTACACGCGTGTTACCCCAGAAAAATTAATTTGATGTAGTTCAAAAAAATCATGGTATTCGGTAATTTGCACTATAGTTAAACTCACACAATACGATACCTATATCGCTTGCTGTCATTAGTCGTGCAGAGCGTCGTTATGGTCGAATATGAGTTGAGTTGCCAATGAATACCAATGATCCCTCGATGGAAGAAACCCTGTTTTTTGGTCAGTTGTTAGAGAATTCTTCTCCAATTGAATTACTCAAACAAATACTGATGCGCTCACAGCACGCCATTGTCGTCACAGATGCGGATCGTAACCACGGATATCGGATTGTTTATGCAAATCGGGTGTTTTGCCGTCATACAGGCTATGAGCTCGCAGAACTGATAGGTCAGTCAACGGCCATTTTACAGGGACCAAAAAGTAATCGCAGAGTCCTGGCCAGATTGAGTCCGGCACTGGAGGAAAACGGATATTTCTATGGGTCTTCAGTTAATTATCGAAAAGACGGCTCAATGTATCCAGTGGAGTGGAATATCTCGGCAATCACCAATGAGGCAGGAGAGGTCACTCATTATATTTCGTTGCAAAAAGACCTGACGAACATGCGTCGTCTGGTCAGGCAAATACGTGAATCAACCGATGTCTTTAAACAGTTTTATCAGGATTCAGCGCGTCAGGGTAATCGCTTTGGCGATGCTTCTGACTCTGTGCTTCGGGCCTTAAAAAGAAGTGCTAAGTTGTTAAACGGCAGATTGCATCTGAAAGACAATGTTGAGCTATTTCAGGAAGCTTTTCCGTATCAGGAACCTGATGAAAACAGTTTCGATGAGCTGTTTTTTGACCTGGACGAACCATCAGAAGGAGGCGCAGATCAGCGATTGAACAAGCAAGCGCTGACTGCTGAAGATTTTTGGGCGGACAGCCCAATTGAAGAAGATGATGTTGAATCTATCGTCGGAGCGCTTAATGAGCTGGAATCAGAAACAGGCTTGATAGAGCTTAACGGTTACTCTGAGGCCCGGTTTAAAAATGTCGCGCGGCTATACAAAGAGCTCGCAAACACATTGTATTTTTGTATTGAATTTAATGACGGTGCATTAATGATTGATGAGGTTGCAGAGCGTTTGGACAGCCAGGCAACGGATCCGTCTTTTCCTATTGAATTTTTGCTGATGTTTAACAAAGATATCAGTAGTTGGTTGAATGACGTGTTTGTTGAGCGTAAAACCGATAATGTGTTTGCCGGGGAGAGCAATGCCATTATGGCTGGCGAGCAGTTGTTGTCCCTTATCGGCGGTCAATAATTGCTCTACTAGGTATAAAACACTACCCAACTACTGATATTTACCATCCGACGTGCCGCACTGTGATTTTGAATACAGCGGTATAATATTTATTCACTTGCCAATGTGGAAAGTCGCTGCTAGTATTTAGTTTCCATATTGGAAAGTAAAGGAATGACAATGAATAAAGACAATAAGGTAGGGGTGGGATCTGCTGAAGCCCTGTTGGCGATGTCGGCCGAAGGTAAGAGGTTTGCCCTGTTGAAATTCAGACCACCTGTTTGGCTCAACGGGTTAATAAGTGTGTTAGCTGCACTTGCAACTGCGGCGAGTGCCCAGGCAAGTCACAGTAGTATGTGGACTTTCGTAACTTTCGTGTCTGTAGGTACATTAATTGTACTGGTAATGAGTTGGTCTTTTTATCTAAAAGGTGTGGGTATAAAAGCAAAAAGCATGGCTTCCAAGTCTCAAGCCGGAGTCCGCAATATTGCGCTGGCTTTTACGAGTGCACTTATCGTGTTACTGGGCCACTATTTTACTGAACAGGGGGACTGGCACTTTGCATACGCCGCTGGGATTATGATTGGCTTGCTGAGTTTTGTTGTGCTGTATAAGCTTCCCACAGGGGAGTGGATATCGCAGGATAAAGCCAATGACTGAAGCGTGTTTTGATCCGCTGATCCATGCACATAACCGTTTGCAGATCTGCGCATTACTCGAAAGCGTAGCCGAAATGGAGTTTTCTTTAGTAAAGGCACAGCTGGAGGTCAGCGATTCGGTTTTATCTAAGCACGTAAAAGCTCTAGAGCAGGCTGGCTATCTCACAGTCAATAAACGGACCAGCTTTGCTCGTCAGCGCACCTGGCTCTCTTTGAGTGTACAAGGAGAAGCCGCTTATCGAGGGCATGTTGCTGCATTACGAGAGATTGTTGGCCTCTGAGGTTGTTCGAAACAAAGTAAGCCCGCAGCTATTAGAAAGTCGGGGCGTTTTTGTACTTAACTAAAGGGTAAACTGCATGGTGGTTGATCCTGAAAAGCCGAGCAACCAGTTCAGATATGGAAAGTAGTCTGTTTCAACGACAACAAAACCTTTCGCTTCATACAGTTTTTTTGCTCTGGGGTTGCTGTTGATCACATCCAGGCGGATTGATGAATAGTGATGTGACTGGGCATAACTGATAATGCTGTCCAGTAACTGAGTGCCAATGCCTCTGCCGCGATGTGACTCTGTAATTGCTATACCGTCCATCACTAACTCTCGCAATTTTGGCTGGCGCTCATATAAACTAAAAATAACGCAAGCACGTATTCCACCGAGTATGCCAAGGTGTTTGAATAACCCTATAAAATCGATGCCTGATGTGAGTGCACCATTTTGGTCACTAAAGCCTGCGACTCCGACTGGTTGATCATTATCGAAAGCTATGAAGGAATACTCGGGCATAAAGCAATCTGCGAGTATGGCGAGCCGCTTTGCCTTGTCGGGGATTGCACGAGCAAACTTAGCACCAAACGCATCGTCGTAAATTTGCGCAATGGTTTGACTGTGTATGATATCCCAACCGTGTTCAATGTTAATCTGCATTAGGTGAGCATTCATAATTTTTCACAATGTGCTGAACAAGCTGCCAAGTTTATGTTTGAAGGATACTTAAGTATGCTTTTTATCTCAATAGCTTCGAGAGCACAAGTCCATCCAAATTGCACATATCTCCATAAGCCTGAAGTGCTTTGATAGCACCCCTTAGTTCGCATCGGTTAAACTGGATATTGAATTGCTCGAACCAGGCTAGCCCGTTCTCGCCTCCTTTAAAGTTCCAATAAGATCTTCAAGCACAGTGGCCATTGATTCACTGAGTTGTGACACCTAATGACATTCCTGGTTTTTTGTATTCGTTATTGTGTTCAAATAAGGTGGGAAAGTGAAAAGGATAACGAAAGAAATACTGAGAGAGCGTTTGCACCCCCTCAGCGCTTGTCATTGAAAATTACAATTTTTCAAGGATGACTTCTGCTTTACTGACCTCAAAGGTTTTCGGTGCTTCAACCAGAAGCTCTGTCACTACACCATTGTCGATTATCATGGCATAGCGTTGTGAGCGGATCCCGCCAAACCCTTCCGTGTCCATTTCCAGCCCTAGCGCTTTAGTAAAGCTAGCATCGCCGTCACCGAGCATCATTATTTCGCTCGCATTATGCGCTTCTCCCCAGGCTTTCATTACAAATGCATCATTTACAGACACACATGCAATGATATCGACACCTTTGGCTTTGATTTTGTCGGCCAGAGCGACGTAACCAGGTAAATGGGCCGCTGAGCAGGTTGGTGTAAATGCGCCAGGTAGTGCAAACAAGACCACTTTTTTATCTGCAAACAGAGCGTCGCTGTGATGCGTGACCATGCCATCTACAGTCAATTCACTTAATGTCGTCTTAGGTAAGGCTTGCCCTTGTTCAATCATGATTTTCCTCATCGGATATTACTAAGATTACGCTTATTTTAGACTTAAAATTGCAGGTTAAACACAGATAAAATGCAGGGTTAATACATGTTTTTGCAATTATTTTGGTTTGACAGTGATAACCTGATAGACCCAGGTTATCACTGACTTTGGGGCGTTATTTGGTAGAGCCATGTATAGAGTTAAAAATATGGCTAACGCCAGCGTTTTTGGTAGGGCCTGAATACGCATGGCAATCAAAGCAGTTTGTCGCAGGTGTCAAGTTGTGTGGACCCGTATAGACCACTTCATTGAACTTGCGTCCTTGTTGTGCGTTGGTTTCCATGGTGGTGTTGGCTAGCTGAATGGAGCCGCGCTGATTGTTGCGGTTGCTTGAGGGCTGAGTGACATCGTTCAACCAGAGCCCACCCACCAGTTCATACTTTGCGAGTACACGTAGTGAATTGTAGGTAGGCATGCGCTTAAACACTTTATTTAGTTGCTCATTAAGGGAGATAATATTAGCTCTGTTATGCTCGGCCTGGTTGTCGCCCTTAGCTGTACCTTGCGTGTAAACCTGACAGACCTCTGTGGGCGTGCCCGTTAACGGGGAGTCACCTTTTTTGTCGGGATCTAGGGTTTTGTTGAATTCACAGTTTGCATCCGGGGTGGGCAACGAGGCGGTACATTGCTCGCTGGCAAAGCTCCAGCCGGAGATGGGCTGGTTGGCCTTTTGACAATCCGGCGCATTGTATTTGTGCTCAAAGGTAGCCCAGATAAATTCGGGGTGATCTGGGGTGCTAATTACCAAGTGGAAGCCAACCATGCCATATAATTCATCGGCATCCAGCTCTCCATTGTTATTGGTATCTGATCTTACCCAGACATAATTAGGTCTGTCTTTCTCAGTGATTTTGCGCCAGGAGGTTTTAATCTCGGTTGTACCGGCTGGTAGTGTCGGTGAGCCCTTAGCGACATCACACATACCACTGTCAAACCGGGTTTCGTACAATACGATGTTGCCATTCTGGTCGTACAATACAGCATTGTTTAACGCCTGATTCATTTCATGAGGCGCTTTAAAGTCTTCACCTGTAGTATGGGGGTCTTTCCCACCCCTGACAAATAACTTAGATTGCAACGTATTGGGGGCACAAGAATCCTGGCCTCCACCAAGAAATATTCGATAGCGCTCCTCGTTCAAAAAGGTACGTTCATTGCCATCTGGCGCATTCACCAAAGAAATAAACCATTGCCAGGAGAATTGGTAAAACTGACACAAGTTCTGCCCGCCACCTGGAATTTCACTGGGAGGATTATTGGGGTTTGTTACCCAGTTAATATTGGCCGGGCAAAACAGGGGATCCTGACCGGAAGCCGTATTTTCAGAGCCTGTAGGCTCGGTGGAGCAAGCCAGCAATGTTGTGATTGCAGCTGTTATTAGGGAAAGCTTAAGGGGGTGCATAACAATTCCTTTCAATATCAAGACGGTCCTTACTACTGTAGAGCAATCACAAGAAGTTACCATTACTGAGTATTACACAGATCAGATCACTTTGAGTTGAGTATGGGTTATCCGGATGATGTACCTGGTAAGTTCATCCAACCCTTGTTTGATGTGAAAGGGGACGAGAATTGTGATTTCGTGTAAACAAGCAAAGGGCTGTGTCGCAGCCCTTTGCTGTAGCGATAATTATGCTGATTCAGCGTTGTTACAAATTTCTGGCAGTTTTTCCAGAATGCGTGTGATCATATGTTGAGCAGCGTGTTCTGCTGATCCCACAAATTCGCTGTCTCCATTTGCCCAGTTAGAGTCTGAGTTAAACCCTCTGACATGATATTGGCCAGCAGGTTTACCGTTAATAGAGTAGCCCACTGTAGATACCGCCATACCATTAATATTTAACTGTTCGTTATAGGTGTATAGCATGTTCAATTTTGGTGTGACTTCAACAACGATATCTTTAGTTGTTTCTGGGAGCAGGGGGGCCACAACATTCTGATGCACAGTATTAAACCATTGCTGAACCCCTGTTGCGTTCACTTTCCAGCTGATTGCATCCTTGTTTTGGCGGATGTCTGAAACGGGATTTACAACATAGGTGCATTTGGAATCGGCAAGTTTAGCTGCGATTTGTTGATGCGTTTTACTTACCTTTTTTGGGAGTTTGCTCACTTTCATCTCTACGTCGACAACAGCCAGAGCATTCGTTGAAAGTAGTGCAAGAGGAAGTAAAAGAGTCGTTAGTTTTTTCATTGTTTACGCCTTACATTCTTTCGGTAATTCTTTAACAAGTAAGTTGTCGGCCAAATTAACCAGTGAACCATTTTTGTCTCTGATTTGAACCCGCTTTCCCTCTCGCTCTGTAATCTTGCCTGAGCTTTTCATCTCACCTAATGCGTTATATCGGATATATTTGGTACCGGTAATGCATGACTCTTCCTGAGCCACTTTAATATCATGTTCTAGCATTTCTCTAATCTCAGACAATGCTGTACTGACTGTTGTTCTGTATAAATCTGCGTTGTTATCATTCCATAGACGGATTGAATCCATACCACCATTGCCTACATTATCTGAAATATAGGTAAATGAATTTCGGTACGCAGGCTTTGAAACAGAGACCTTGCCTTGCTTAGCCACATAGAGTGTCGCGTTTGTTTCAAACAAAACGACTTTGAAATTATCAAAAAACTGATAGTGGGTGAAAAGGTAAAGCGCAGCCTCACCTTCTTTCAGGGCAGATATTTGTGCTTTGACTTTATCATCATTAAGATATTTTGTTTCTGCGCTGTCTTTGGTGTCTTGCGCGTTAAACTCAGAGATAAGCACCGGATTAAACTCTTCAACGATCAACTTGCGGAAGTTCAAATCAAGCGTATTGTTCAACAAAGGGGCTGCTACGCCAAATGCACCGATCGCTCGGTCTTCATTTATGGATGAATCAATGGCAGAGGTGACTAATGCGCCAACCAGGCCACCTGCAACACCGCCACTGACACTATTAGATAAATTGACTGCGGGTCTGACTTCATCTTGTAGTACCAAATTGTAAGTATTGGTTTGCTTTGCGGCATCCCGTGTTTCTTGTGTCATAGGGATGTTCTTCATTCCCGAACACCCTTGTAAAATCAAGCCTATAGAGCTTATAAGTAGCAGCTTTTTCATATGTTAGTAGGTTTTGGTTGTTTGAAAGCTGTGCATTATATCGGTACCCTTTAGCAGGGTAAAGTATCAATTGACGCCTAGGTTTTCACGGCGGGTTGCCAAGTAACAATGCATGAGTATTGGTTATTGACGTTCCGCAAAGTATGTCGTTACAGTTCCATCACTCTGCTGTAAAGATATTCTTATGTGAAAAACACATTAAGTGCGGCTTAATCCGACTGGTATTGTAGTAGCACTCAATCTTACCTCGACAACTAAATCACATATGAGGAGATAGCCCGATGAACAGGTACTGGCAGAGCGCTAGAAACGCGGCTTTCATCGTGCCTTGTATGGCATTTGTCCTGTCTTATATTACTGAGTTGAGTTTACTTTTCTGTGCTATATGTCTTTGCTTGTTCATAATTCTAAGCCAAATAGTTCATTTACCTGAAGAGCTACCCGGTGGGCCGGACAACCCGGATGGTAATGAATTACATCCTAAATGGGTGGTCCTGGTGGCCGCTCTTTCGTCACTCTTTTTAGTTTCACTGGGCTGGATTTATCCCGGTTTGTGGCATTACGTTGCGTTTATCAGCTAGCGTCTGGACCAGATGAGTACTCATGTTTAGCTTCTGTCCGTATTGATAATGGAAGGCTAACAGCGCTAGTCGGACTTCACTTTCCCACCCAGAAGTTTATAGTGCTGGTACACTGTCATGTCGGCATCGCTGTACACAAGGAGCAAGCGCTATGAATAAAGAGTATACAATTCGTACTATGACCCGTGATGAGGTGAATTTAGCAATCGACTGGGCGGCACAAGAAGGCTGGAACCCGGGACTTGAAGATGCACATTGTTACTATCAGGCCGATCCTCAGGGGTTTCTCATTGGGCTACTGAATGATGAGCCGGTCGCTGTGATTTCTGCCATAAAATATGGCTGTTCGTTTGGTTTTATCGGGTTTTATATTGTTAAACCTGAATATCGGGGCCAGGGGCTTGGGTTAAAAATCTGGCAGGCGGCCATAGCCAGACTGGAAGGATGTAATATTGGTCTGGATGGTGTGGTTGAGCAGCAAGAAAATTACAAAAAATCTGGCTTTGCGTTGGCGTATGCCAATCGTCGCTACCAGGGCATGAGCCATATGCTGGCGGATCAAGGATCAGAGAACCTCGTAGATCTTAGTTCCTTGTCTATCGAAGCCATAGAGCAGTTTATAATGCCATTTTTTCCTGTGCAAAGAGCTGAATTTTGGCGTGCATGGTTAGCGCAGAAAAACGCATCATCGGTTGGGGTGTTGATAGATGGCACACTTCATGGAGTAGGGGTGATCAGGCAATGCCGGGAAGGCTACAAAATAGGCCCATTATTTACCAATGAACACGCGCAGGCTCACACTATGATTGGGGCTTTGTGTTCTAGGGTTGCACAGGGGGAGCCTGTTTTCCTGGATGTACCAGCGTGCAATGCAGAGGCTGTTGACCTAGCTGAAAAGCTCAATATGATACCGGTTTTTGATACTGCGCGTATGTATACACAAACGTTCCCTGATATTCAAATTGAAAGAACATTTGGCGTGACGTCTTTTGAGATAGGGTAAGTGCATCATAAATGGCGCACTGAATGGGCGCCATTTATGTGAACGGTCAAAAACGAGATTATTTTTTTGGCTTAATCAAAGAGATGGATGTCGCTTCAATTTGGATTTTTTCCTGCTTGAACAGACCACCGATGGCTTTTTTAAAGTTGGCTTTGCTGGTGGAGAAAGTTTTCTTAATCAGCTCAGGGTCTGATTTGTCACCAAGTGGTAGAAACCCATTGTTATCTTCCAACTTTTTAAGGATCTGTTCGCCCAGATCTGAGATTTTATCCATGCCCGGTTTTTCGAGTAAGATATCAATCTTATCATCTTCCTGAACTTGTTTTACATAACCCGTCATGCGTTGACCGATATACATGCGTTTAAATACGGTATTGAAAAATACCATGCCAAAGTGTTGTTCGTTGACAATGACTTTGTAGCCGAGATCAGTTTTAGCGGCGACAATTAAGTCAACCTGCTCAAATTTCTTATACTGCGCAGGCGTCTTATTTAAAAATTTCCCAAGATTACTTGAGGCACACAGACGTTTACTGGCGTTATCCAGGTAGAGCTTTACCAGATAGCTGTATCCTTCGCGCATTTTTGGTTTTTGCTCGTTGTATGGTGCTAATACATCTTTACTGATCCCAAGATCTAAGAAGGCACCCACTTTATTAATCTGCTTGGCGCGCAGCAGGGCGAACTCGCCCAGTTGCGCAAGCGGCTTTTGCGTGGTGGCGCAAGGGTTGCCCTGGTTGTCACTGAACACAAATACTTCAACGTTGTCACCCGCTTCGAGGTGGTCTGGTAGTTCTTTAAGCGGCAAAAAAACATCGCCTTGTTCTTTGCCATCCAGGTATGCGCCTTCGGCACAGATCTCTTCGATCATTAAAAACTGTGTGGTACCTAGCATGTTTATTCCTCGGTTGGCTTCTTAGGCTTTCTTCTTAGTGGTGCGTGTCCATCGACATCAAACGGTGCCGGGATCGCCTTTTTCGGTTGTTGTGGTTTGCGCTTAAGGACGCGCTTTGCCTTAGCTTTGGTGTCAGCTGGCTTACGCTTGATATTCTGTTTAGGCTTAGTTACCTTGGGCTTAAAGCCTTTAAACTTGGCTTCTAACCCTTCGATAGACTGAAACTGGACTGTTTCTTTAAGATAAGCAGCAATGGCTTCGTAACTTTTCCAATCTTTAGGGCCTACTAAGGAAATCGCGTCTCCCTTGAAACCAGCACGCCCGGTACGACCAATTCGGTGAACGTATTCTTCTGCCTGCTTGGGTAAATCAAAATTGATTACGTGAGATACATTTAACAGATCGAGGCCTCGCGATGCCACGTCTGTGGTAACCAGCACTTTAAACAAGCCTCGGCTAAATGCATCCATAATATCCAGACGCTTGCTCTGTGCCAGGTCGCCGGCCAGCGCAACGGCCTTTATTCCCAGTTCATTGAGCATGTCGCTGAAGCGATTAGTATCTTGTCGAGTCGCAGTAAAGATAATGCACTGTTTTACGTCGCTTTGTTGTACAAAATGTTTAAGCAGTGCTTCTTTATGATCCAGGTGGTCAGCAAAGTACATTGCCTGGCGAATATCGTCATGCTTTTCGTTACTGCCACTGAGCAGGATCCGTTTTGGCGATTTTAGTAGATCTCTTGATGTGATCTCGACCTGAGCATGCTCAAGCGTTGCAGAGAATAATAACGTCTGACGTAAGCGGTGATCAGCTGCGTTGTTAATTGTAGACAGTTGCTTTTCAAAGCCTAAATCAAGCATCCGATCGGCTTCATCAAAGATTAACAATTCAAGGCCATGAAGCTGTAAACTGCGTTGCTCGATATGGTCGGTAATACGACCCGGCGTACCAATAACAAAGTGTGGGTCTTTACGAAGTGCTTTTACCTGGTCGTTAAAGTTCTCACCACCGAGAACTTTAGTACAAGACATGGCGGTACCCGCAATTAACAAACGGCATTGGTTGAATACCTGTGTGGCGAGCTCTCGGGTTGGTGCAACGATAAGCACTCTTGGATCTCGTTTACTGAGCGCCTTTTGTTTCATCACGCGTTGTACGGCAGGTAGTAAAAATGCCAGAGTTTTTCCGGAGCCCGTTTTTGACTGAGCAAAGGTGTCATGTCCGGCAAGGGCTGTAGGGATGGCCTGAGCCTGGATCTCGGTCGGGGTTGTGATCCCCTGGTGTTCTAATTGTTTTTCAAAGCGCAGGTCAAGACCCAGTTCGGAAAATCTCAAGGTACTTTTCTCCAGTAATTATTTTCTAAAACGCAGCATTATAACAAACTAACTTCCACTACCACCATAACTTTGCAGCGCTTTGTGTGAGTTCTTTGACCACCGGGGGCAAACGGTTTTGCAATTATCCTTAAAATCCGTAAAATATCGCGCCTGGCGCCGGATTTGCGATTCGGTTAAGTGCTTACACGTCGTGCTTAAGTGTAGGCTGTTATAAAGCTTATTAAAGAGAAAGTTATGAATAACCATTTTGTTGTATGTGCTTTGTACAAGTTTGTGTCTTTGCCAAATTATCAGGCGATCCGTCAGCCCTTGCTGGATGTTATGGAAGCCAATGAAGTGCGTGGCACTTTATTACTGGCAGAAGAGGGGATCAACGGTACCGTTGCCGCAAAGCGCGAAGGCATTGATGCTTTACTAGCGTGGCTGAATGAGCAACCGGGTCTGGATAATATTGTTTTCAAAGAATCATACGACGAAACCTGCCCATTTTATCGCACTAAGGTCAAGCTGAAAAAAGAAATCGTGACAATGGGTGTTCAGGGCATCGATCCTAAAGAAGTGGTTGGAACCTATGTTAAGCCACAGGATTGGAACGCATTGATTTCTGACCCTGACGTGGTTTTGGTTGATACGCGTAATGATTATGAGATTGAAATCGGTACGTTCAAAAATGCCATCGACCCGAATACAAAAACGTTTCGCGAATTCCCAGAGTGGGCCGAGAAGAACCTGGATCCCGCAAAACATAAAAAAGTAGCCATGTTCTGTACAGGTGGCATACGCTGTGAAAAGTCCACTGCCTATATGAAGGAGCAGGGATTTGATGAAGTTTACCACCTCGAAGGCGGTATTCTTAAATATCTGGAAGATGTGCCTAAAGAAGAAACGATGTGGGAGGGCGAGTGCTTTGTATTTGATAACCGCGTTGCCGTTGACCACGATTTGAACAAAGGCTCATATGATCAGTGCCACGCATGTCGTATGCCGATCACTGCAGAAGAAATGCAGCGTCCGGAATATATGGAAGGTGTATCCTGTCATCACTGTCATGATAATGTGACCGAAGAGCAAAAAGCCCGTTTTGCAGAGCGTCAAAGACAAATGGAGCTGGCAAAGCAACGTGGTGAAGGCCATATCGGCCATGAGGCACAGGAAACTTTACGTGCCCGTAAAGAGCAAAAACAAGCGAAGAAAGACGCGCAGCGCGCTAAATCAGCTTAAAATTATTTATTAAGATCATAAAAGCCAGCACATTGCTGGCTTTTTTAGTTTATAAATCAAGTGAATTTGGTTTGTGTATGGCTATGAAAACTGCCAAATCTTGTCAATTATTCAATGAGGTCACTACAGTCAGTGTGGGCTTCGCGACAATAACAAGATTCGTAAGCACACGTGACGCTATCAGCGCGACAGTTTAAAGAGTCGTTGCCTATCTAAAATGTCATTGCAGAATTAAGTGATTAAGATGACTTTAAGTTGCTTTATTTTCATTTCTAAACTTTTTTGCTTACAGACTATCTACTTAAAGGTGGTATCTGAGCAAGGGGAAACGATTACGCCCATTTTTTAACTGATTAATTTTACCTCTTCAGCCAGTGCTTTTATCCAGACAGGCGCATGTTGCCGGTAAATCAAACACACCTGTTCAGTATCGTTCTTCAGGTTTGAATCCACTTCAAGCTGAGTGAGTTGCCAGGCCTCAATCATGTAATCAGGCAAAAAAGCAACGGCCAGCCCGCATTTCACAAGTTCGCACAGCGCGGCGTAATCGTTAACAATCCACTTTATTTCTCTTTTTAAATTGCTGTGTGGCCAGCCATCACAACTAAATCCACGTAATTCCCCACAGAATGGAGACGTATTTGGCACGGCGAATGGGTAGTTCGCAAGCTCAGCTGAGGTGACTGAATGTTTGCCGGCCAATGGATGGGTTTTACCAACCGCTAACTTCAAGGTCAGTTCTCCAATAGTGACCACTTCGAGATCCTCATTCAAACGGGATTGGATTAGCTGAGTTGTCAGTGCTATATCAACCAGGCCTCTTTTAACTTTTTCGAGCGCAGTGAGTTCGAAGTCGGTTTCATATTCTATTTGGATATCGCAAGCCTTGGCGCCGATACTGCCTACCCAGCGATATTGGAGGATAGCTGGCGCTGAGACACGGCAATTAAAAACAGGGGTTGTCGGAGTCAACATGGCTTTTGCGTTATCTTTAAGGTCTAAAATCTTAAGTGCCTCAGGTAACAGGCGTTTACCATTTTCATTAAGGAACAGCTGCTTTCCAACTCGGTCGAATAGCAATACACCTAGTGAAGACTCCAATTTTTTCAATGACTTGGATAATGCACCAGGTGTAGTGTGCAAGTTGGCTGCCGCACTCTGAAGCGTCTTTGCATTCGCAATCTCGACAAATCGAGTTAATTCTATTATTTCCATTTTGGAATCATAAAAGCCTACTTGGTAACGATGTGGAACTAAATATACCTTAAACTTGTCAGGAATTTGATAAAAAAGAGGATCTTTCATTGCTTAGATGGCTATTGGTATTATTTACGCCGGTTGTGTTCTCTCATCAGCACAGCAGTTTTGGTGTGCATGGACTTGCGCTGGTATATGTAGAGCACAAAATTATCGCTTCACATTTGCCACTTCCGAGGGGAATGCATGCTCGGCAACTTATCTTTGAAGTGCAAGCTGAAGAGCAACACCAAGAATCTTTGGTGCAGTTAATTAATTCAAACTCTTTAGTGACGTTTGCACCGAGAGCCTTCGAACTAGACAAGTTACGCAGTGGGGAGTTAGTTCGGGTGAAAGGCCATGTCTATCAGGGGCATTTTGAACGAGGTGGTGTTCAAGCGCTAACCGGGCTGACACTCAAAGTAAAAGAGATATTGCTCGATGAGCCTGTGGCGCTGGCTGATAATGGCCAGTACTACACCTTACCACTCACCATGAACGATTGTTTGCTAGTGCATAAAATCGGCCATCTTCCTAGTTTCGATCAGCTTATTCAAGTGAGGTGTCGTGACCATGCAAGTTTACCGCGGTTGCTGGATAGTATGACTGATAAACCGTTAGATAAAACTACTCCCTTAAAATTGCAATTTGTTCGTTCCTTATATCAGGAAATGCAAGACTTTATTGAACCTTAAACCCAGGCTCCTTGTTAGTGCAAAAAGAGCGTGCCTGAAACCAGGCTGGTGTGATTTTTGTAGTTCGGGCCGAGCGCTTGCCTGGCGTGACTGCAACCTGTACTTTGGGCGCCAGGTGGCGTTGAATCAGCTGCTGCACTTTGACGCTCTCAAGTTGCTCAAACGCTGAGATCAGGTTTTCTTTCATGTTTTGCGGGAGTGCCACGCCCAGGTTGGCATCATTCGCGCTTATCAGCCATAGTAACAGCGCTTTTTTTGACGCATCTGGGTAAGCGTCTATCAAGGCAGAAATAGGGCTGATCAGGCGCTGGAAATTGAGAGTGTGCCCTTGAATTGCAAATACGAGTAACAGGTTGGTGCCTGCTGTAATATTGCCTGAGCGTTTGTCACTGGACTGATAACCAACCAAGGCTTCACGAAAGTATGCTTCAGCTAAGTCTATTTTACCTTCATCCAGTGCCAGAGTTCCCAAATTATTATTAACGTTTGCCAGCGCACGTTCGTGATGAAGTCTGAGTGCAATGTTTTTTGCGGATTTGTAAGATTGTCTGGCAAGCGGATAGTCATTCATATGCCGTGATAAAACGGCAAGATTGATGAGTAATGCCATTCTTTTTTTGTCTGTCACATCAAGTGACAATGCGCAGGTATATAAAGATTTAGCTTCTGCCTGATAACCAAGGCGTCTTAGCGCGATGCCCATTGCACTGAGCATACTGGGAAGATGGTTTTTAAAGTAGGCGTGTTGCTGTAACTTAATCAGGGCAGCTAGCTCTGCTTCTATGTCGCTTAAATTATTTGTGGCAATAGCTGAGCGTACCTTAATTAAGTGCCAGCGGATCCGCTGTGAGGGAGTGAGTGTGGTTATTGACTCAACTTGCCTGAGCAGTTGGTAAGAGTGTGAAGGCTCTACAATAATATAGTCTTCGGCCTCTCTTAGGATATCCGCGGTGGAGCGGTGTATGGGTTGCAATTGAGGTGTGGCTGAAACAGGTAAGCCATATAGTAAACCAATGAGTAGTAACAACTTATATTGCAACGCATACTCCTAAAAAAGTGAGTGAACGACGAAACACTTTTTAAGATAGCGCAATAAAGGTGAGGCGTCTACGTATTAGGTATACGCCTTGAAAGGGCCAACCTTAGAGAAAAGCTTGTTCTTGTAATGCTTTTTCCACCACACTCAGGTTTGTACCTGTAATGACTTTATTGCCAATGATGATCTGCGGTATGTCAGCGCGTTTAAGGCTGTCAAACAGAGATTTTATCTTTTGATCATTGGATTCTATGTCTCTGCTCAGGTAATCAATATTGTGCTTTTTAAAGTAATCTTGAACCTGTTTACAGT
Source organism: Pseudoalteromonas sp. PPB1 (assembly GCF_015356275.1). Lineage (NCBI taxonomy): Bacteria > Pseudomonadati > Pseudomonadota > Gammaproteobacteria > Alteromonadales > Pseudoalteromonadaceae > Pseudoalteromonas > Pseudoalteromonas sp. PPB1. The sequence continues at coordinate 122,736 of NZ_JACEQV010000006.1, forward strand.
ATTGGCACCAGAGAGTGGTGTATAAAATCACAGGTTTGTCAGTTCCCTCGTAATGGGCAGATGTATCTTGAGTCATTATATTCGGATGATGATATAGTTTTAGATAGCCATATTTGAGCATGACGCCCAAGCTTAAACCCAGTAACAACATCAGAATAAACACCGCACTTCGCTTAGCTCGTTGCGCCATAATTTTCCTTATTATTTTTATTTGATCCAGTCTGCAAACTAGCAGGTAAGTTAAAATTACAAAAGGGTACAGATTGTGTCAATTATTTTAATAAATAATCGATGACAGCCGTTAAATTAGCGATGACCTGACTGGGCCGACCGAATAGTCGCATTGGAATAGGGTGGTTTTCTGCATAGCATGAACGTACTCCAGGTCAGTAATGAGGCTACACAGAGCGCAATGCAAGTTGCAATTGCCGCCCCAGTAATTCCATGTGTTGGAATAAGCAGCCAATTTAGTACTGCATCCGTAACAAGTGTTAACAGGCCGATGACTACCACGTATTTTCCTTTACCCGTGTATTGTAGCCAGGTTGAAATAAACGCTGTCATCGCCCAAAAGCATGATCCCAAAATTAGATATTTTAATGCGTCATGGGCGGTAAAAAAATCTCTCCCGAATAGCTGCAATAAATGTGCGCCTGATATCAATAGTCCAACAGTTAGTACTAAAATAATGATAAACATAACCTTTTGACCTTGCCATAACACGCGTTCGGCGTGTTCTTCACCTTTTTCCAAGGCTTGACCCAATAGGGGGACGAAAAGCGCGATCACACTCACTTGTGCAACTGGGATCATATGCGAAGTCGTAACAGCACCCGCATAATGTCCAACTTCATGCTCCAGTGCCAATAATTCAAGCATATATAAATCTAGCTGGGATATGGCAATGGTAACCAACATGGCCAGCATCATTGGGATAGAGGTTGTCAAAAGTTGTGACTGGTTGCGAATTGGCACAGTGTGGGTCAATGTAATGAGGTTTTTTCGATAGAGGATGAATAGCTGCCATGTCGTGATAAGCGCCAAGATGGCGATGCCAGCAACGATTACCTGCCAAAGCCGAACTTGGTTTAACAAAGAGGCTAATACCAAGATTGCCAGTGTTTTCCCGAGGGGCAGCACGATGCGCCATGGCAAGTTGGCGTAGGTCAGTAACTTTGCGCTTTGTAGCACGCGACTCAATATTGCACCTGCCGCTATAAGGGGAATTGCCGCCGAAATCCAAAGTAGCGCATGATGTTCATCTGGCGACCAACTCCCTAAATGAAGATAGCCACTCAAATAGGCGAATAAAAAGAGCAGTACAGAAATACAGGCAGCAATTTTGCAGAAGAAGATGACGAACCCACCCACTTCACTCGATGCTTTTTTGGCCAGTGGGTTAGCTAAGAACTTAGGGGCGACGCGATCACCGCCAAGCAGAACCAAAACACCGCAGATAGTGGCATAGGCATAAGCAACTTTATAATCGCCATATTCGTGTGCGCTTAGCGTGCGGCTCAAGCTTAGATTAAAGGTATAATCAGCCAAAAAACCGATAATAACGGATGCACAAAGTGTCAGGGCACCCTGTTTTAGGTATTTTTCTTGCTGCACTGTTCAGGCCGTCATTGAATACAAAGGGACTTACGCAATTATAGATTAACGAGTTGTCTGGTTAAATTTCACGGCATTACACCGGAAAAGGCGCTTGTGTGTCATATGCCAGAGCGATATCTATGCAGCGCAAAGCGGCTTGTTTATCACCTTGTACAAACGCAGATACCGTGGCACCTTCTTTTAGTAAACACAGCGCGTCGACGAGCCGATCGTTAGGTTGGGGCAGGCTATTAGTGATGAGCTGTCTGACCGCAACTTTATGACTGGCACAGCGGTCCTGAATTTGCCGGTCTAGTGTTACAGACTCACTGGCTGTATTAATAAAAAAGCAACCCCGGAAGCCGCCAAGTTCAGCAACACGATCATTAAACCAGTCATTGAGCGCGTAGAAAAGTTGCTTGACCAGCTCTTCATTATTTTGGGCATCAGTCAGTTTTGCTTCGAGCCACTGCAAATATTTCTGATCGCGAAGTGCTAAAGCTGCAAGGATCAAATCGTCTTTTGAACTGAAGTGATGATAGAGGGTTTTTTTTGCAATCCCGCTATAGGTAATGATCTCGTTGATCCCAACCGAACTTGTGCCTTTTTGGTAAAACAACTCTAATGCGCTGTTGAGTAGTAACGCTCGCTTGTCTGACATATCGTGCCTCCTTACGTTTGAGCCTATCTTGACATGGGTAGACAAACTTGTCTACATTGATGATGTAGAACGATTTGTCTACTTAAATTAAGGAGGAGAGTGTGCTCAATTGGACTGTATCTTTATCAGCTGGATTAGGCTCTATGTTGGCTATTATGGTGCTCGCATTGCTCGGGCGTAATGATCAGGGGTATTGGCTTCTGATGGCTGCTTTTGGCGCTTCTTGTGTGCTTATTTTTGCTGTGCCTGACAGCCCGCTTGCTAAGGCGCGTAATGTGATTGCCGGTCATAGTCTGACTGCCTTGATCGGGGTTGTATTTGTCTTCTGTTTACCTGTTAATCCGTTTACTTTGGGTCTGGCAACAGGCCTGGCTGTAGCGCTTATGGTCCTAACTAAAACCGTGCATCCGCCAGCTGGTGCAAACCCGCTATTTATTATGATGAGCGGACAGGGCTGGACATTTTTGCTATTTCCAGTGTTAACTGGCGCCGTTAGCTTGGTCATACTCGGCCGCAGTTATCATTTGTTGAAAACACGTTGGCCCAAATTAACTTTAAAAAAATAAGCGGTCACAATTGAATTTATCAATAAAGTAAATGGTAGTGATTATCAATACCGTTTGTGTATAATGGACAGGATGGTCTTCACGTTATGACAGGGAGTGAAAAGTGCTTACTTCTATATTGGTCTTTGCGCTCATCGCAGGGGCCTCAGTTATTTATCTTAGCAACAAGAATCAGCGCTGGTTAAAAAAACAGATTAGCAGTCGCTGGCGTATTCTGGCTTACTTTTTATTTTCAGCCGCATTGATTGGTTTTTATAGCGGTATGAGTTTATCTGTAAGCCTGTTTATCTCTTTAATGGTAATTATGCTGTCACTTATGTTTATCCCGTTTTTGGTTTTGATGGTGAGAGATAAATAATGAAAAACTATACACCGATACAGCCTGATTGGTTGAGTAAAACGCTTGCCGGAATCATTGGTGGCGGATTATTAAGTTTCTCCATTGTTGGACTGTTTGCCTGGTTTGGTCCGTCTGGGCTGGCGTCTTCCATTAGCGACACAGAGTTACTGTGGAGAACTCAGTTTAACATGTGGCTGAGTGTACCTATTTGGTTGCTGGCCCTGAGTTTTACTTACATGTTCAGAAGTGGTGCTCGGGCTTGGTTTTACCTGTTGTCAGTCAGTGCCGCGTGCTTTGCCGTATTAGCGATATTAAGGGGAGTGTCATGAAGGTAAGAGCGGATATTCTGAGAGCCTATCAGAGTTTACACACCTGGACGGGGATCACTTCTAGTTTACTGCTGTTTATCGGCTTCTTTGCTGGCGCTTTGGTGATGTTTGCGCCCGAGATTGACCGCTGGGCGACGCCAACAAAACACCAGATGACTGCAATCGAGCCTGAACGTTACGATGTGCTATTGGATACGGTTTTACAAACACACCCAAAAGCGAGCAACAGTGTGAGTCTGCATTTTGATGAGGCTATGTCGCCAGTGAGCTGGTATGAGCAGGGGTCGACACGGGGATTGCGGCTGGATGATATTCGCTGGCATGGCACCTTGGATGAGAATAACCAGCTGATCACTGAACTGGTGCCCGTTAATACTTTATCTGCACTACTGGATATGTTGCATCGAACTGCCGGCATCGGGGGGGAGATTGGCCATACTCAGGCAGGCGTCTTCGTAATGGGGGTTGCTGCGGGTTTGTACTTCCTTGCACTGGTGTCGGGCGTCATCTTTCTATTGCCTACTCTGGTAAAACGATTCCTGGCCGTTCGAAACCAGGGAGAGCGAAAGCGATTCTGGCTGGATGGTCATAATTTGCTGGGTATTGCGAGTTTACCTTTTCATGTTGTGATTGCGTTTACGGTGTGCGTGTTTGCATTTCATGATGTGCTGTACGGTGGACTTGCTCAATTGTATGGCGATAAGCCTCTTTTTCCTCGCAATGCCCCCTCACAAATTGAGCGTAACATCGCTGACCTACCTAAGGTGAGCGAGTTGATTGCAGCAGCAGAATCTCATGCTCCTGGTTATCGGGTCGTACAGATAAAACTTAACAATCTTAATAAGCCAACCGCTTTTGCGACGATTGATGTGGTTAATGAAGCAGAAATAGCCAGAGGGGCATTACACGACTTTATCTTTATTAATCCTTATACACTTAATGTGGTGTCTTCCAGCGTTGCGAACTCACAGCAAACTATCTGGGCAAGGCTTGTATCAAGTTTCTTTGGTTTGCATTTTGGTAGCTATGGTGGTGACCTCGTACGTTGGGCGTATTTTTTCATGGGATTGGCAGGCGCCTGTTTATTCTACTCAGGCAATATTCTCTGGTTAGAGAAAAGACGTCAAAAGGGCACGGTACAGCGACGCTCTTATCGTGTTATGGGAGCACTTACCCTAGGCGTGAGCCTGGGAGCTATAATTGGTATCGCGGCCGTATTTGCTAGCAACAAGTGGCTGACACTGGCTCCGGTGAATATTAATCAGGCCTATATGTTTGTTTATTATGCATGTTTTGCATGTGTGCTGGTAAGTGCGTTTGTTTATGGTCCTGCCAAAACGGCGACTAACGGTCTGAAAGGCTTGGCTCTTCTGTGTGTTTTGATACCCATAACTTCAGTACTCGCTGCAATTGTACCTGCGTTGAATCTTTGGACGCCAAATGATCTGGGCACTTTGATGGTAGAGTGCATTGCATTTTTGTTTGGGAGTGTATTTTGGTATATGTCTGAATATGTTGAACGCAGAGCCGCAAATAATGAGCCCGGTAGTATCTGGTATCAGCCAAAAAGTAGTGCTAATGCGCCTGAACTGACAGTGAAACACAGTTAACTGATAAAGGCAGGGCATGGTTTGCTCTGCCTTTAATATATCTTAAGTTAGGAACACATCATACATAAAATTCAATAAAGCAAAGTCAGCTTATTGGTAAGAATCCTTAGCATACTATCTTCACAAGAAGCAGGGTCAGACAAACCCTGGATCAGTGTCATAAAGTAACAGTCCATCATGACTGTCGCTTTTATTTCATCGTACTCTTGCTCCGCAAAAAGGAGCGCCTTAAAGGCCGATATCTGATCGGCAAAGTAGGCTTGATGCCAAAGCAAATCAGTAAGTAGTGCCTGACTGAATTCACGATGCTGCAAATAAAAAGCGAACAGGTGGCTGGCATAGTGGCGTAACTTCAGCCTGGCAGAGTGATGTTGATCCGTGTTGATGGCATTTTCGATAACTGCATCGATACGCTGATGCATTGCAGTTTTCAGAATATCCACTTTACTCGGGAAGTGGCTAAAAACAGTTCCCACGGCAATACCCGCAGCTTTGGCTATTTGACGGGTGGAGGTCTCCTGATAGCCATGTGCAATAAACAGTTGCCAGCTTTCATCCAGGATTTGCTGTTTTGTTTTTTCACTTTTCTTCATTGCAGTTCGACACCATTTTTTTCGTCATTATACCATGAAAATTGGCCACCCATACATAAACTACCAGATATTAATCAGCACCTTAGACGTTACCTCAGAAGTTTTGAATTGATTCACTTTGGCACGACAGAGCTGTTTCATATTGTGAGACAGCAGCACAGTCAGACCGTTACATATTGACAATTGAGTGCGCTCAATTAAAAATGTGAGCGCGCTCAATAATTATGAAGGAGGTTTTATGTTGCAGCGGATTATTGGTTATGTTTTGTTTATCCCGTTTATCGTGTTTTACAGCTATGTACTTGGCCCAGTGCTCAAAGCTGTGCTGGTGCCTGGTGGATTAGCTTTATTATTTTTAATTTTAGGTCCTGACGGATTTATCTACCATTGGCGCCAAGCGCGAGCTGGACAACCTAAAATTGAAGTGCGAGAGGGTTAGCCTGGCAAATCTATTTAGTATGGAAATGTCGATTCGCTTTGCTGCGCCACTTGGGTATAATACGCTTGAAGTTGGCGCATACCCCAAAAAACTGCGTCTAAATCGTTCAATTTAAACTGAGGAATAATTATGACGGTTGGCATCATTATGGGCTCCAAGTCCGATTGGCCTACAATGCAACATGCAGCAGATATGCTGGATAAGTTCGGTATTGAATACGAAACAAAAGTTGTTTCTGCGCACCGTACACCACAGTTGTTAGCTGACTATGCTTCCTCAGCGGCAGATCGAGGCATTAAAGTTATTATTGCTGGCGCCGGTGGAGCTGCACATTTGCCTGGAATGGCTGCCGCATTTACCAGCCTGCCAGTACTAGGTGTGCCTGTGAAATCTAAAACGCTTAATGGTGTTGATTCATTGTTGTCTATCTGCCAAATGCCTAAAGGCGTAGCTGTTGGCACGCTTGCTATCGGTGATGCTGGCGCGGCAAATGCTGGCTTGCTCGCTGCGCAGATATTGGGTTGTCAACAACCAGAGATTTTCGACAAGGTAGAAGCGTTCCGTAAGGCACAAACTGAAACCGTTCTGGCTAACCCTAACCCAGCAGAGTAGTAATGAAAGTATTAGTTTTAGGTGCAGGCCAGTTAGCTCGTATGATGAGCTTGTCTGCCACTCACTTAGATATTCAGGTTTCTGCATACGATGTTTCTACTCAGCAAATCATTAACCCGGTAACGTTTGAAGCGCACAGTGCAACACTTGACCAAGCGATAGCGGACGTCGATGCTATTACCGCAGAGTTTGAACATATTCCGGCGGACGTTTTGGCGGTATGCCAGCAAACGGGCAAGTTTTATCCAGGAGCTGAAGCCATTTTGACCGGTGGTGATCGGGCTAAAGAAAAAGCCTTGCTAGAAAAAGCGCAGGTGGCCTGTGCTCCATATGCATTGATCACCGAAAAATCACATTTTCTGGCTGCAGTTGAAAAACTGGGTAAGCCGCTTGTCGTTAAAACATGCCAGGCCGGCTATGACGGCAAGGGTCAATGGCGCGTGAAGCATGACGATGAAATTGAGGCTATCTGGCAGGAAATGTCTGAGTTTTTGGCTGCCGGTACCGAAGCGGTTCCTCATGCCATTATTGCAGAGCAAATGATCCCATTCGACCGTGAAGTGTCAATTATTGGTGTGCGAGATCGTAATGGCCAATGTCGTATCTATCCGTTGACAGAAAATCAGCACACTAATGGCGTGCTAACATTATCTATCGCAGGAAAAGAGAAGTCTGCAATTCAAGCTCAGGCTGAATCGGCATTCTCAGCGGTAGCCAGCGAACTTGATTATGTTGGCGTGCTGGCAATTGAGTTTTTTGATGTTGATGGCACGTTATTGGTTAATGAAATTGCACCACGTGTGCACAATTCAGGTCACTGGACACAACAAGGGTGTCACGTTAGCCAATTTGAAAACCATATTCGCGCTATCGCTGGATTGCCCATTGGTGATACCAGTCTTATCAGGCCTACTGCCATGATCAATGTATTGGGACAGGAAAACATTCCAACTAACGTATTGCAGACGCTCGGTGTGACCAGCCATTGGTATGGTAAAACGGCCAAACCCGGAAGAAAAATGGGGCATATTAACGTCTCAGCGAACAGCTTACACGAGTTGGGTGAGCGGCTTGCTGATCTGGCTGAGATACTCCCTGAAGCGGCTTATCCTGGTATAGCCGAGACTAGCCATGCTCTAATTCTCAACTAGGGCATAATCGCGTCGGGGTTTATGATTACCCGACGCAGTTTCATCTGGTGACTGCGTGCGAGCGTACATATTTTGTTAGAACGACCAGGCTTCCATAAAGCTTTATTTTTATTAGCATTCTTATTCGCGTTATCACCTTTTGCCAGCGCGTCTTCAGCACTGTTCATCGGTCTTGGATTTGCACTTGTATTAGGTAACCCCTTACCGGATTTATCCAACAACGCATCAAAATGGTTATTAAAACTGGCCGTTATTGGATTGGGTTTTAACGTCAATATCGAAGAAGTACTGGCCGTTGGGCGTAGCTCCCTGGTGTTAACCATCGTCAGTATCACGGCAACGATAGGCCTGGGTGAAATTCTCACCCAAGTGTTTCGCCTTAATCGCAACACGGGGACTTTGATCTCATTTGGCACAGCAATTTGTGGTGGCAGTGCGATTGCGGCAATGGCGCCGGTGATCAAGGCCAGACAGGACGAAATCGCTATTTCACTCAGTGTAATTTTCGCTTTAAATGCGCTTGGCTTGCTTGTTTTTCCTTGGCTCGGACATTATTTTTCGCTCTCGGAGAGTCAGTTTGCTTTATGGAGTGCGCTGGCGATTCATGACACCAGCAGTGTTGTTGCTGCGGCCTCGGTGTATGGGCCTGTTGCTCTGACGATGGCAACTACGATTAAACTTACCCGGGCGATGTGGATTGTGCCGTATGCTGCTATGGCAGGTGTGTTCTGGCGCTCTTCTGAAAAAGCCAGTATTCCTTTGTTCATCATCGGCTTTGTTGCTGCGGCTATGATTAACACCTGGCTGCCAGATTACCAGCCTGTGTGGTCTGTACTTTATAGTGGTGCCAAGTCAGTATTGGTTGCGAGCTTATTTCTGATAGGCAGCGGTGTTTCGATGGCAATGTTACGCCAAAGTGGCTGGCGTCCTTTTGCTATGGCATCTGTACTTTGGTTTATCGTCAGTGGCGTTATGTTGTTACTGATTTTGGATGGTCTGGTTACACTGTAAAAGGCAACTGGTCTCTTCATTGAATCAATACATGGTTCGATTCGCACAGCAGAACAAGGTATTACAAAAAAAATAAAAAAAATGAATTTTTTTGGAACTTATTCTATCACTCGCAGGTCTACTTTTATGAGGCGTGGATAGGCCTCATTTCATACTCGTTGTCCATCAACGACTATGTGAGCGCAGAGAGTATTTGGCCAGTAGCTTTACTGGCCTTTTTTTTGCAATAAACGCTCTGTCTGGTTGTTTATCTAAAATTGTTCGAATTATCCGGTTTCATTTGCTTAAATTAGGCTTCAATTGCAAATTTAGATAATTCATAAAATGAAACAATCTCTTACTTCTCTCGCCGTGGCATCCGCTTTATTTTTGGCTGGTTGTCAGGTCACACAAAACAGTAATAACAATCAAGCTTCCCAAAATACGCCTCCAGCAGCTGTAGCTACGACTGCCGAAACAACAGGCTCTGATGTAATTACCCTTGAACAGGCAATGGCAGACCCAGATTGGCTCGGCAGAAAGCCTGAAGACGGTTTTTGGAGTGCAGATAGCCAATCTGTTTTGTTTAAACAAAAACAATCAGGGAGCAAACTAAGAGACACGTTTAAGTATGATGGACAGGGAATTGAACAGGTTGCCTTATCTGACAAACATCAGGTAGGTTCGGAAAATGCTGTTTATTCACATGACGGTGAGCTTCAGGCTTATGTATTTGCAGGAAATGTGTTCGTTAAAGATATCAGCGGCAACCAGGTAACACAGCTAACCAGATCAAGCCAAAAAGCCGAGCGACTTCAGTTTTTGACCTCAGGGCAACTAGCGTATCTTGCGGACAATACGTTTTATGCGATTGATCTTACCACTGGCCTGACAACAGAGCTGGCTAAATTGATAGTCGAGGATGCGCCGCCGGGCGTCACTGAGCCAGCCAGTTATATCGCACAAGAGCAGCATCAATTAATCGGCTACGTGGCACTACAGCATAAGAATGCCAAAGACGCACAGAGCCGCAAAAAAGCGTTAGTAGATCAAAATAGCACCTTAGATAACAATCTCTTTTACCTGGGCAAAGACCAGCGCATCGTAGAAAGCAGCTTGTCTCCGGCAGGTGACAAACTCATTGTAGCCATTACCAAAGACATCCCCGAACAAAGTGCTCAGGATATCATGCCAAACTATGTGACACAGGATGGTAATATCGACCCGGTTAAGGCTCGTAGTCGTGTCGCAGACAACAAACCGGTCGAACACACACTGGTATATATTGACCTAAACACTAAACAGCAACAATCACTGGGATACGAGACATTACCTGGTTTTGATGAAGATGTGTTAGCACAGGTCAGGAGAGAAAACGCTGAGGTACAAGGTAAAACCTATAGCAGTAAAAAAGCCCCACGTCATATCTCATTGATGCTCGATTGGGGTTGGGAGCAATCAGCCATTCAATGGAATACGCAGGGAAATGAAGTTGCATTGATGCTAGAGTCCTGGGACAACAAAGACCGTTGGATTGCTACGGTTGACTTTAGCAACAATAAACTTGTCTCTCAGCATCGCTTGTATGATGAAGCCTGGGTGAACTATACACACAATGATTTTGGCTGGCTTAATAACAAAAACACGCTGTACTATCTGTCTGAAGAGTCAGGTTACAGCCATTTGTACACCAAGCCTCTAAATGGAAAAGCGACCCAATTAACATCAGGAAAGTTCGAAGTTTCAGAGTTGACGCTAACTAAAGACAACGCTGCTATCTATTTTAAAGCGAATAAAAAGCACCCAGGTATTTACGAAATATACCGTGTAAATTTGCAATCTGGTGAGTTGGAAACATTAACCAATCTCGATGGTATGACAGATTATGTATTGAGTCCGGATGAGAGCAAACTCTTGTTGACGCATTCAAAAATTGTCATGCCTCCAGAGTTGTTTATTGCAGATGCTCAACCTGGAAGTGAAATAAAGCAAATTACTAATACAGTCTCTGAGGCGTTTTTAAGTAAAAAACTCATTGCACCTAAAGTCGTTGCAGTACCATCTAGCCATACCGACCAACCTATTTATGCGAAAGTTTACTATCCTGCAGATTATCAGGAAGGAGAACAAGGCAATACCCGTAAAGCAGTGATTTTCAACCATGGCGCTGGGTATTTGCAAAACTCTCACCTCGGCTGGTCAGTGTACTTCCGCGAGTTTATGTTTCACTCTTTACTTGCCAGCGAAGGGTATGTGGTAATGGACATGGACTACCGGGCATCAAAGGGATACGGACGAGACTGGCGTACGGCTATCTATCGTCATATGGGTAAGCCAGAAATCGAAGATTTGGCTGATGGCGTAAACTGGATGGTTGAGAACGTCAATGTTGATAAGGGCGCAGTCGGCACCTATGGCGGATCGTATGGTGGATTTATGACCTTTATGGCTTTGTTCACGCAGCCTGAATTATTCCAGGCTGGGGCAGCGCTTAGACCGGTCACAGATTGGGCTTACTATAATGACCCTTACACGTCTAATATTCTGAATCGTCCGGTGGATGATCCTATTGCTTATCGCCGTAGCTCACCGATTTATTTTGCTGAAGGCCTTAACAAGCCTATGTTGATCAATGCTCCCATGATTGATGACAATGTGTTTTTCCAGGATGTCGTTCGGTTGGTACAAAGATTGATTGAACTGGAGAAAGAAAACTATGAAACGGCAATTTATCCGGTAGAACCGCATGGCTTTGTGCAGCCTTCGAGCTGGCTGGACGAATATCGTCGTATCTATAAGTTGTTTAAAGAAAACTTATAATTAATGCGTGGCGCAGTTTATTCGAGCTGCGCCACAATCGTGTTATTTTTTTTGCCATAGCAAAGGCAAAGCCAGCACCATACCACCAACAGCACCAATCAGGTGTGACTCAATGGCAACGCGTGACGAAATGAGCTCTCCAACTTCAGCGCTGGGCCCGGCGTACTGCTCCCAAGCAAGCTTACCTAGAATACCTAAAAACAACAGAATACCAGTTCTTTCACCGATTTTGATGTCTTTTATCGCTCCCCAGACGATCACACCATGAAGCAGTCCGCTTAGCCCAGTATAAATACGAATATCCGGACAAAATAGCCAAATACCAATTCCAGTCCAAAGACCGAGTAACAGTAGATGTATCATATAAGTTTTGGGCGTGCGGTATTCTGCATGTAATACCCAGATAAACACGATACCAATGACATTCAGCAGCCAGTGCATCCAATTGGTGTGAACATACTGACTGGTCCAGATCCGCCACAACTCACCTTGGCCGATCAGCTCACGGTTAAACAGTAATAACTCCTGAACGGGTGGCAACATAAGTAATGTACAAAAGGCAATCAAAATCGCTGGCGGTAAGACGTAACGGGGCGCTAATGGCAGATCAAACATAATATTTCTTAGAATTTTTTTGCATATTGTGCCTGTTTACTTTTATGATGCCAATCATCTATCAGAAGAATTTCCAGACTCTATGAAACATCGCCTATCACTAGCCGCTCTGGCGCTTGGCGCCGTATTGCCATTCACTTGTTCAGCATTAGACAATAACACCAGAGAAGTCAGAGAACCCGAGGCTGCGACTGGACTGCAGCTTAAAAAAGAAAAAATCGCCAAAAAGTATATGGTTGTTGCAGCCAATGCGCATGCCAGTAAAGCAGGGCAGTTAATGTTGCAACAAGGTGGTAGTGCTATTGATGCCGCCATTGCAGCTCAGCTGGTATTGACGTTGGTAGAACCTCAATCTTCGGGTATCGGCGGTGGTGCATTTATTCTTCACTATGATAAAGAAAATGAATACTTGACAACTTTTGATGGTCGAGAAACGGCACCGAAAGGGGCAAACCCATCGCTATTCTTAGACAAAGAAGGCAAACCTGTGCGATGGATTGAAGCCGTTGTGGGTGGCCGCTCTGTTGGTACCCCAGGTATTTTGCATGCTTTAAAACAAGCACATGACAAGTATGGCAAACTTAAGTGGCGTCACTTGTTCAAGCCGGCAATCGCGTTGGCTGAAAATGGCTTTAAGGTATCACCTCGGTTGCACATGCTATTAAAGAAGGAACTAAACCCGGGGCTAACTAAATTGTCTCCCGCCAAAGAGTATTTTTATCCTGACGGTAAACCACTTGAAGCAGGCACTGTGTTACGTAACCCCCAGTTGGCAAAGTTATACCGGGAGGTGGCTGAATTTGGCCTCAAAGGCTTCTACGAAGGTAAAAATGCCGATGACATAGTACGTGCTGTGCAAAAAGCAGAAATTGCCCCGGGCACCTTGTCGTTGACGGATCTAAAAAACTATCACAGCAAGGAGCGAGCCCCGATTTGTACTAGCTACCACAGCTACCGGGTGTGTTCGATGGCACCGCCCAGCAGCGGTGGCATTGCTGTTTTACAGATCCTAAAGCTATTGGAGGGTAAGAAGCTAAGTCAGTATAAACCGAACGACCCGGAGGCCATTCATCTGTTTACACAAGCCTCTCGATTGGCGTTTGTCGACCGAAACTACTATATCGCAGACCCTGACTTTGTTGAGGTGCCAACACAAGGCTTGTTAAACCCAGCTTATCTTAAGCAACGCGCCTCGTTAATTGGTGACAAAGACAATAACGATTTCCCAATTGGCGATCCTAGTATGGGCTCGTTGGCTTATGCTCAGGATGACAGTTACGAACTGCCATCAACCACACATTTGTCCATCGTTGACGCTCAAGGGAATGCCGTTTCAATGACCTCATCGATTGAGATGGCTTTTGGTTCAACTGTTATGGTGAATGGTTATCTGCTGAATAATCAACTAACAGATTTTTCTTTATCACCGAAAGTAGGAGAATTATGGGTTGCTAATCGGGTAGAAGCGAATAAACGGCCACGCAGTTCGATGTCGCCTGTCATGGTGTTTAATAAAGATGGCTCGCTCAAACTGGTTGTTGGTTCTCCAGGTGGCAGTCGAATTATAAATTACGTCGCTCAAACGGTGATTGGCGTACTCGATTGGGGATTGTCTGCGCAACAGGCGATAGACTTACCCCGGGTAACCAATCGCAACCGATACACAACACTTGAGAAAGGCACTAACGTAACAAAGTTGAAGCCAATTTTAGAGGAAAAAGGACACGTTGTGCGCGTCAGAGACCTTAATTCTGGTATTCACGCCATAGAAGTCACTGATGATCAATTAATCGGGGGAGCTGATCCTCGCAGAGAAGGGGCGGCTATGGGAGAATCCAGCGAGTAACCTTGGCGATTATTTGGGATTTATCGTATAATGTACGGCTCTGTTTACGCATTGACCATGTTTAATCAGAGCCGTTTTTTATTGGTCTGACATGCTTAAAATTCATTGAATTTTAATGCATTTGCGCAATAATAATTCCTTGTACTTAAATTAACGAGTCACAGCTTGTAAATATGACTAAACAATCCGATCCCAATTATCTCTACATTCCATACTCTGGCCCAACGCTTTTAGAAACTCCGCTATTAAATAAGGGCAGTGCATTTAGTCAGCGCGAACGAGAAAACTTTAACCTCACAGGTCTCGTGCCGCCACGCTTCGAAACCATTGAAGAGCAGGTGGAACGTTGTTACCAGCAGTTTTCTAGTTTCAGCGACAACCTTAACAAGCACATTTATCTGCGCGCCATCCAGGATAACAACGAAACCTTATATTACCGTTTGGTCCGTGATCACCTTGAAGAAATGATGCCCATCATTTACACCCCGACTGTAGGGGATGCTTGTGAAAAGTTTTCAGACATTTATCGTAGCTCTCGAGGGTTATTTATTTCGTACGAAGAGCGACACCAAATCGATGATATCCTGCGCAACGCAACTAAAAATAAGGTAAAAGTCATAGTTGTAACTGACGGTGAGCGCATTCTGGGCCTGGGAGATCAGGGGATTGGTGGAATGGGGATCCCGATCGGTAAGCTTGCGCTCTATACCGTTTGTGGTGGGATCAGCCCGGCTTACACTTTGCCAGTCATGCTTGATGTAGGTACAAATAACGAAAAGCTACTTAATGACCCGATGTACATGGGAGCGCGCCATAAACGTATTTCTCAGGAAGAATACGACGAATTCCTCGATTTGTTTATCAAAGCTGTAAAACGCCGTTGGCCCAATGTTTTGCTTCAGTTCGAAGATTTTGCTCAACCGAATGCAATGCCTTTACTGAGCCGCTATCGTGATGAGATCTGTTGTTTTAACGACGATATTCAGGGAACAGCCTCTGTTACCGTTGGTTCATTGTTAGCTGCTTGCCGTGTTAAAGGCACTAAGCTGTCTGAACAAAAAGTCGTTTTTGTCGGTGCCGGCTCTGCTGGTTGTGGTATTGCAGAGCAAATCATTGCGCAAATGGTGTCGGAAGGTATTTCTGATGAACAAGCACGTAGTCAAATATTTATGGTTGACCGTTATGGCCTGCTAACGGAAGGCATGGAAGGGTTACGTGACTTCCAGGCAGCTTTGGTTCAGTCGAAATCAGCACTTGAGGCATGGAACTTCAGTGGCGAATATGCCTCATTGCTGGATGTTATGCATTGTGCGCAACCTGACATTTTGATCGGTGTATCCGGTCAGCCAGGGTTGTTCACCGAACAGGTGATTAAGGCAATGCACACAGGGTGTGAACGTCCTATTATTTTCCCACTGAGCAATCCGTCTCGTCAGGTAGAAGCCCATCCAAAAGACGTGATTGAATGGACCCAAGGCCAGGCGATAGTGGCGACTGGTAGTCCGTTCGAGCCAGTAGAGTTTAATGGTGAAACATTCACTATCCCACAGTGTAACAACAGCTATATTTTCCCAGGTATTGGTTTGGGTGTTTTGGCTGCAAAAGCATCACGTATCACAGAATCTATGCTGATGATTGCCAGTGAGATGCTGGCTGAGTCTTCTCCTTGGGCTAATACAGGTAAGGGCAGTCTGCTCCCTTCACTTGTTGAGATCGAACCATTGAGCAAACGCATTGCTTTTGCTGTGGCTAAAAAAGCAATGGAAGAGGGCGTGGCGCTGGAAATGCCGGAAGACCTTATCTGGGCCGCAATCGAGAAAAATTACTGGTTACCTGAGTACCGTAACTACAAACGTTGCAGTGTCTAAGCCAGTAAAATAAAGGGTGTGGCGCATTTACTAATTTTGCGCCACACTTATTATCAGTATGAAGCGCTATAAAGATAGCGTTGGGCTGTGCATGGAGCACTGATAGAAAGTCTGTGCAATCCGACCCCATTTTGCTCTGTAGTAGGATCCCAGCAAAACCGGCTTTGCATTGATGTTCGATGTAGGTGAACTAAATGCGCTATGCCTTCATGATAGCACTGTTGTTTTTTTCTCTCGGGTTACGCAGTGAGCCTATTCACATAGACATTGTGTCTGATTATTCCCCTGATTCAAATAAAGCCCCAGCCGATTTGGCTACACAGCTTTTGCTTAAACTCGAAGAAACACTCGAGGGTAAATTAATTCTGACTTTCATGCCGGCCAGCCGAAAAAGAGAGTGGCGTGAGTTGGTGCGTAACCCTAAAGCCTGTTTGTATAACAAAGTAAAAACGCCAGAAAGGGAAGCCATGGCATTGTTTACGCCTTATCCGCTGATGTCTTTTCCTGCCAACCGATTGATACTAAAAGATCAACCGAACATTCCAGATACAGTGTCACTGGGCACCATTGTCAGAATGGGGCTTAATATAGGTGTCTCAGAGGGGCGCTCTTATGGTCTGGATATCGACAATTTTATTTTAGATAACCGACGGGCCTTTTGGTTATCGCAAGGAAATCAAAGTGCTTTTCGACTGAGAACTATGTTAAGTCAGGGCAAGCTGGATGGCATTATTGAATATAGTTCTGTGTTTATTAATGAACACCCATCGGCTCAGGCTCTTAACGGCTATAGTTTTCATGCAATTGAAGAAGCTGGCCTGACCATTTTTGGTTATATCGCTTGTGCGAAATCGAATGAGGGTAAGCGCGCTGTCGACTTTTTACAATCCGCGCTGGAAAGACCAGACTTACAGCAAGCGATTATTTCAGCCCACACCGGCTTGTTTTTTGCGCAGGAAGAACCCTTTATTCTGCGCTCTTTACACAAAGCGTATAACATTCAGCATTGATTAACAAACTTGTGCTTTAATTGGCGCAAAGCATGTGGTTTTATAAACCACACATTTTGTTGAATCAAAGTAAGGAGGCGTTCATGCGCTCACTTTTAGCAGCCGCAGCATTCGCAATCAGTGCCTGTGCAAACGCAGGCAGTTTACCAGAAGGCCCACATTTGTATGTTAAAGGGATGTCGTCTATGGAAGTGCAGCCTGATGCCGCCATCATTCGCGTCGCGATAACAGAAAAGCATAAGTCGTTGCCTGACGCCAAGTCAAATGTTGACCAAATCATGGCAAAGGCTATCCAGATAGCGAAAGACTTCGGTATTAAGAGTAAGGATATCCATGCGCAACAACTCAATGTTCATCGTCAAACACGCTACAACCGCAAATCTAATGAAGAAGAATTCGAAGGTTTTAGAGTCAATCGCAGCCTGACTGTTAAGCTTAAAGATCTCGCTGAATATCCCAACCTGCTTCAGGCTTTTGTGGATAGCGGCATCAACCAGTTTAATAACACAGAATTTGTTGTTGAAGATAAAGCCGAATATATGAAAAAGCTTAAGAAATCAGCTATTGAAGAGGCCAAGGCCGCAGCCAGAGAGCTGGCCGATGACTTTGATGTTGATCTGGGCCGTTTGTATTCTGTGTCATTTTCACCGATGAATGTGCCGGTACAACCTTACGCCCGAGGTAAAATGATGGCCGCTGAGTCTATGGATGTCAGCCAGGCTTACAATACCGGTGATACGACGTTATCTGCTGAGGTATATGCGGTATATTTTATTGAATAAACTCCCTATACTGGACCTACTTATAATACTTACAAGTAGGTCTGCGTCATGATAACAGGATTTTTTGCTGCATTATTTACACTTTTTTATATCAAACTCAGTTTTGATATCATAGGGTTACGTCATAAGAACCAAGTTTCTCTCGGGGATGGCGGTCACCCTGAACTAGAGCGTGCGATCCGTGCACATGGCAACTTCATGGAATATACGCCATTACTATTAATCTTGTTATTTGCTCTGGAATTTCAGGGAGGGCAGGCAATTTGGTTGTACGTCACAGGCGGCACCTATTTAGTTGGCCGGGTTTTACACTCGATTGCGCTTAACAAGGTGAAGCTTAAGATGCGCGTAATTAGTATGGCACTGAGTTTTCTGTCACTGCTGGCACTGTCAATTATTAATCTCTATTGTTATTTTGTTTAATGAAAAAAGTCTTTATTGCCGGTTTGCCAAGAACCGGCACTACCAGCGTTTGTGCTGCATTTCTCGAACTTGGGTTTAAAACAGCACATACAGCCTACACCCGTGATGCGCTAAATCAGGCGCAGGTCATAGCAGATACCCCCGTCTTTAACGACTATAAAAAGCTCGCAGTTATATACCCAGACAGCCGCTTTGTTTATCTTGAAAGAGCAATGACGTGCTGGATACCTTCTGTCAGGCAATTGCTTACCCGTATGCTACCCAGATTAGAGACCCAGCAAGGGGGGTTCAATGACACACTTAAGCGTTGTTATTTTGATACCTTTAAGAACTTAAGTGCTGAAAATATCTCATGTGATAAGTATCTTATTGATATTTATCATCAGCATCGCTACGAATTACTGAGCTTTCTAGAGGCGAAGCAGATAGAGCATTTAATATTAGATGTTTCCCAGCCGGATAGCTTACAACAACTCTCGGGCTTTCTCGGAGTGCACACTAATACCAATATTCGCATGCCGAACCTTAATCAGCACGGTAAAGTGACTGCCTGGAAGCAAATTGTTCATCCACTAAAAATTGAGTCAACCAGAAACGGCAAAGCAGACAGAGATAGTATTTTGTACAGCTCAACTATATAGTGGATTAAAATAATCTCCGATACTAGCTTTGTGTATCAAAGTTAGCTCAGGGCAGCGTTGTAATACGATGCCCTACTTGGGTAAAATGCCCGAAACAGGTAACTGAACAAGTAATATATGTTTGAATTAAAATTCCATACTCCATTTGAATGGACCCATAAAGTTATGGCTGAGTTTGATACTTTTTTGCAAGATCACGCAGCCGCAGAGAAAAAAGCCTCGGGCATGGCGATGTCAATGTTGAGTCATTATCCGGATCGAATAAAGCTGGTAAAGGCGATGGCAGATCTTGCGATTGAAGAGATGATTCATTTTAAGCAGGTTCTGAAGTTATTGACCGATCGCAGCGTGACGTTAGGCAATGACAAAGCCGACCCTTACATTAAAAAAATGCGAGCCTTATTTCGCCAGGGTTCAGATGAGTTTCTAATTGATCGTCTGCTAGTTGCTGCGGTAATAGAGGCGAGGGGGCATGAGCGTTTCTCTCTGGTTGCAGAAGCCTTACCTGAAGGCAAAGAAAAAGACTTTTACGTGACCATTGCTAAGTCAGAGGAAAAGCATAAAAATCTGTTTGTTGAGCTTGGTTACGAATATTTTGACAAGGCCATCATCGATGCTCGTCTCGAAGAAATACTGATTGCCGAATCCGAGATCTGCGAAAGCATTCCATTTACCGCTGCATTGCATTAATAGGTTATAGCGACCTAAAAACAGGTAATTCCTGTTATGTTAAATTGAATGCGAAATATAAAAGGGGCGACAACTCTGCTCCTTTTTTTGACACATAGAGTATGCTAACGACACGTAAGAACAATGAGTCAATAAATTAGGCACGAACAGCAGGGCGCTTTAGTTTTTCTTATATCGAAACTGAACATAAATGCTATTTACAGCTTTTGGCTGTATTGTATTTTATCTCATCCAGGACGCCATGTTGTTTAAACTCAGCGATAGCCTGGTTAAGCTCATACAGTAGCATT
This sequence comes from Pseudoalteromonas sp. PPB1, assembly GCF_015356275.1. Lineage (NCBI taxonomy): Bacteria > Pseudomonadati > Pseudomonadota > Gammaproteobacteria > Alteromonadales > Pseudoalteromonadaceae > Pseudoalteromonas > Pseudoalteromonas sp. PPB1. The sequence continues at coordinate 142,608 of NZ_JACEQV010000006.1, forward strand.
TTTCCGTGTTTATTACGCTTGGACACCGCAAAGAACAGCCCGTTCATTTGTAATATGGGCTCAACCATGACTAAGTTTTGCATCTGAGATGAATTGCTATGCTCTTGAGACAATGCTTCGAGCTCCATCTTAATGACTTCCGGGTCTCCGATAATTAGGTTCACGCGCCCAGCCATTAGCAGCCTGATATTGTGGGCGTCATCAACTGCCTCAATAACGTCAAATTTACCAGCATCCATTAAACGGTCAAACTCGGGGGTATTCTGATAGCCCCGGACAACACCAATTCGTTCATCTGTCAGTGCTACAAGGCTTGTAAAGTGGTCAGTGTTGTAGTTCTTTCGTTTATAAAGCGCAATGGGACCCCAGCCAAATGGATCAGTGAGCGCGAGATGATCCAAACGCCGCGTGCCTGGAAAAGTATCCGATGGTGCCTCCGGCTCGATATAGTATTCTGGGACAAGCACATCTACTTTGCCATTCTCCGCATAGGCTACGGCGCGTGCCCAGGGGTAGAAGGTAACCGTTGCACCATAATTCTGACTGTGCAATAAAGCAATTACAGCTTGCATAACCCAGCCTTGCTTACATAAGCTCTGACCAATGTAGGGTTGCCACTCCAGGGTCGTCACCTGGATCTGCTTGGAGGCATTCATATTGTAATGAAATGAATGGTCACCGATTTTTCGGCCCGTAACAATATGAGTACCTTTATAATCACGATAGGTTACACTGATCTGGTTACCGTTTGTATCAAAGGCAAAGGCGTAGCTAGTAATCAAACTGTATAACAGAAACAAGGCAATTAGCATTGCTGAAAGCTCATAGTAAAACTGATTTAAGCTTAGTCCAGATTCGAAGGAGTTGTTTAAATACCTTATTTAACATAACGTAAATTATGGGATGTTAATTGTGCTAGTCACAAGCGCTCTTCAGATTGCTTAATAAATATAGTAATGTCCTATACTAGACGGTATCGGACATTTTCAGTTTGTAGCATGACAATATTTTCAAGTTCGCTTATTCGGCAAAACCCGACATCAACCTACAGAATCAGCAACGTTGGCCTCGAGCTTGTGATAATTATGATGGGCTCAGATCATGACTCTCGGACTTTGATAGAACAATTGATGATTTAGCCTTATGCCTGTCCACTGTGCTTCTATGTAACGCGTAAAGATTTCTATTTACTCGCTGCTCATCGCTATGATGAATTTACAGTTAATTTATAAATTGCCATTGAGCTCACATTGCGCTTGTCTTAGTATTAGCCTTGTCGTTCAAAAGAAGTAAATACAATATGGAACTTGTCAGACCCCTAGAACCAATTTTGATCATCGATGACGTTGAGGATGTACGCAGTTACCTGATAGATATTCTTGAAAACCTGGGTTTTGAAGAAGTCTATGAATCAGAGGACTTTAAATCTGCAATGCCATTGATGGCAGAAAAATCCCCTAATGTTATTTTCCTGGATATAGAGTTACCCGATACCGATGGCACACAAATCCTTGAGTACATCAATGAAAATTACCCCAATGTTCATGTCATTATGTGTTCAGGGCATAACAGCCTGGAAAATGTGCAAAATACCTGGGAATTGGGTGCGAAAGGTTTTATTGCTAAGCCCTTTAACGCGAAAAAAGTCGATTCAGTAATGAAAAGACTTGAAATGATTGCATGAATAAAACCACCGAAGCAATAATTGATCAGCTATCAGAGCTGATATTAGGCAAAGAAGAACAGATCCGGTTGGCTGTTGTTTGTTTGTTATGTAAAGGGCATCTGCTCATTGAAGATTTACCCGGAATGGGTAAAACCACCCTCTCCCATGGTCTTGCCAATGTACTTGGGTTGAGTTATCAGCGTGTTCAATTCACCAGTGATCTGTTGCCCGCCGATATTACCGGTTCAAGTGTTTTTAATACCCAGCAACAGAGTTTCGACTTTCACCCCGGGCCTATTTTTAGTCAGGTATTACTGGCAGACGAAATCAATCGTGCCAGCCCCAAGACGCAAAGCGCTTTGCTAGAGGCAATGGAAGAGCGTCAGGTGACAGTAGATGGTAAGACTCACCCGTTGCCGGAACCATTTTTTGTCATTGCCACGCAAAACCCCTTGCATCAGTCAGGCACACATCCTTTGCCTGAGTCTCAGCTAGACCGTTTTTTCCTGAGGATAAGTCTGGGCTACCCAGATGAGAATGCTGAGAAAAGCCTGATATTGGGCAATAATCTGCAAAGGCAATCCCTGAGCGAGCTGTCATGCGTCTTAGATTTAACTGCACTGGCGGCCCTGCAGCAGGCCGTGGTCACCGTTAATCTGTCAGATTCGATAGTACAATATATCATTAACCTGGTGAATTTTACGCGCTATAGTGGCCAGTTTAGTGATCCCCTGTCACCACGAGCGAGCATTGCATTAGGCCTTGCAACACGTGCTTATGCACTCACTCAAGGGCGTGACTACGCATTACCTGATGATGTACAAGCCGTGTTTTCAGCCGTTGCAGGGCATCGCCTGAACATTTCCGCCAACGAACTAGAAGATGTAGTAAAAGGGATCTTTGATAACGTGGCGGTTGTATTGTAATCATGGGCAGTGACTGGTTGCAGTCCTGGCTGGCTGACATGATCAAGCGCAAGCATAGTGCTGCGCAGCTAACCCTCTCACACCATAATATCTATATTGTTCCTTCCAAACAGGGCGCATTTTTTTTGTGTATGGTGATCCTGAACTTTATTTTAGGTAGTAACTACCAGAATAACCTGATCCTTGGGGTCGCTTATGTCATGCTGCTTATTTTGGTTTTGGCATTGATATACGGCTACCTTAATTTGCATGGTCTGACACTTCAGTTACTGGATATTAAGAACAACTATGCTTCTAAACCAGTAGAAGTATTGATAAAGCTCAATACACCACATGACTGCTACTCACTCGATATTACCAGCCAGGACTTCGACTTTAGTGATTGTAGTGGTAATCATGAGCAAGGTAATCAAGTAGTGTCTTTGTTTTTACACCCAGAATTACGAGGGCGCTACCAGCTCGGTAGGCTCAAACTATCGAGTTGCTATCCTTTTGGGCTAGTACGTGTCTGGACTTATTTAAATGCAGACAAGACATTTTGTGTCTACCCTGCTCCACTGCCATGCCAATTTACATATAGTGAACAGGAAGAGACGTCCGGGCAAGGGCAATACGTGCATCAAAGCACCCAAAGTCATGAGAACTTCGATGGCTTAGAGCGCTTTAGGCCTGGAATCAGTAAAAGCCGCATTTCCTGGCGACATTTTGCTAAGAGTCAGCAGCTTTTGGTGAAGCAATACAGTGGCGATAGCTATTATTCTCAGCATACTTTTGATTATGCAGATCATGATGGCAACAAGGAAAATCGTCTGTCGAAGCTGTGTTATCAGGTGCTTGAGGCTGATAAACAAGGCGATATTTTTGCCCTGCGGTTGAACAATGCCACACAGGTAAACGCTGATCGGGGAGATAAACATAGGGAAAAGTGTCTGGAGGCATTGAGTGACTTCTGACAAACTCATAAGCTCCCAAACCTTAATGACAACACTGCTCTATGGTTTAGTCAGTACCTTGCTTTTCAACAGTTTTGGCCTGGTGTTTACCTGTGCCATGTTGCTAATAGTGCTGTTTAAGCTCGCTATTTACAAGAGCTTGGTTAAAGGGCCATCCGAAAAGATGATAAATCTATTGGCTTTTACCATTATTCTGGTGGTATTTGTCGCAATCGGTTTTTCTAATCTGGTGGAAATGTTCGTTTCATTATTATTAGGGGCATGTGCACTAAAAACCATACAGGCAAAAACAAAAAAACAAGCCATGTCAGTGCAGCTGCTCAACTTTTTTGTTTATCCTTGCTTTTTTATCTTCTCTCAGAATGTTCTGTCTTTACTATTCGTGCTTGCACTTCTGGTGATCAATCTGGCGCAAATGCTCTGGATTGAACATGAAATTGAATTACGCAGCGCAATCAGACAAGCGACAAAGCACCTGTTATTAGCACTCCCTCTGGCCGCAATCATGGTTGTGCTTCTGCCGAAAGTTTCTCCGTTTTGGCAGCTCCCCGGCGCGAAGAAAACGCAAACAGGGCTCTCTGAGGACATAGACCCGTTTGAAATATCAGAGTTATCTCGCTCAGACGAATTGGTATTCAGGGCAATTCTTCCTGACAACGCTCAGATGAAACCGCCTTTTTACTGGCGGACCTTAGTCCATGACAAGTTTGACGGTAAACGTTGGCGGATTTCAGCACATCATGACGTTCCCTTGCAAGCACCATATCGTGCGGTCGGTGAAAGCTATACAATCATCGCAAGGCCATCAGGAAAAACCTGGTTATACAACCTTGGTCAGGCTAAGTCAGTTACACGGGGTGTGAATACCAATCACTTTGGTACTTTGTTTATGCAAAACCACCTGAGTAGTAGTATGGAATATCAGGTGACGCCTATTCATGTTACAGGGGCAGGTATGGTCAACTGGCAGTACCGACTCAATACCGCTTTACCTGAAGAAATCAATCCGCTGGCCACGGCAATGGCAATACGATGGGATAACGCGACTGACAATACTGCGGACTTTATAGAGCAGATGAAACAGTATTTTATCGAACATAGATTTCGTTACTCACTTAAGCCCGCAAGGATAAGTGACCGAGATAGTATTGACACCTTCTTAACTGAGACGCGTGAAGGATTTTGTGGTCATTATGCTGCTAGTGCTGCCTTTATGTTACGCGCAGCTGGCATCCCTGCCCGACTTGTTTCAGGGTATCTTGGCGGAGAATATAATGAAGAGCGCGGATATTACAGTGTTTATCAATATGACGCGCATGCCTGGGTTGAGTATTATGTCCCTCAGCAAGGTTGGTATCGTTTGGATCCCACCGCTTGGGTAGCGCCGGACAGGCTGATCGGGTCTTTATCTGAATTAACAGAGCTGGAAGATGAATTTAAGGACAATCTTGGACTGAGTTTGATGACTTATTCCAATCTGGCGTTGGTAAATTGGGTCAGACTTCAGATTGAACAACTTGATTATCAATGGACTCGTTGGGTACTAAACTTTGATCATCAAAAACAGTCCAGATTATTGCGAGATTTATTTGGGCAGTATCACAGGGTATTACCAGCGCTTAGTGTATTTTTATTGCTAATAGCCATGTTTGTTGCTCGGTTTTGGTACCTGCAACGCAAGCAATTGGTTAAATTACCTGAGGCAGTCAGGCTTCATCATGCTATTTGCAAATTAGCAGGAAAAGAGTTACACAAACTGACGCCCTCACAGGCGCTTTTGACTTTGAAATCACAGTATCCTGGCTTGTCTCGGGAGCTGGAAGAATTTAACCAATATTTTATAAAATCAAGATTTTCCCAAGCGCAATTAACCAAAGCAGAGGCTACAAGGATGAAAGCGCTTGGCCGTTTAATAATAAAAAAGGCGAAAAAATAACATTATGAATGCTGTTATTATTGGTGTTTTGCTGATGCTCGGCCTGACACTATTTAGAGTGAACGTGATTGTCGCAATGACAATTAGTGCTATGGTTGCGGGTTTAAGTGCGGGTTTAGGTCTATCTGATACGCTGAATGCATTTAACTCCGGGTTATCTGGTGGTGCAGAGATTGCGCTCAGCTATGCGATGTTAGGCGCTTTTGCAGTCGCGATATCTAAGTCCGGCTTAACCCAAATCCTGGCAGATAAATTACTGTCTCTGGTTCATGGTAATCAGCAAAACTCAAGCCAGTTGCTAAGCATGCTCATTATGGTCATTATTTTGGGCTGCTCGGTTGCCTCACAAAACCTCATTCCCGTACACATTGCATTTATTCCAATTCTTATACCTCCATTGTTGGTGATATTCAATCAGCTAAATATCGATCGCCGTGCTATTGCATGTATTTTAACTTTCGGTTTAGCAACATCTTACATGGTCTTGCCATATGGTTTCGGAGGTATTTATTTATACTCCATTTTGCATAAAAACCTGGTTGATAACGGCCTTGAGATTGTCAATACACAAGTACCTTACGCAATGGTTATTCCAGCTTTGGGTATGCTGGCAGGTCTGATTGTTGCTGTGTTTGTGAGTTACCGGAAAAAGCGCAACTATAGTTACAACGAGTCGTCTCAGGCAAACGAGCTGACTGACAAACCTCGGCTGAATGATGCTGAAAAACGTAAAGTCATAGTGGCAGGCACCCTTGCGATTGTTTGTTCACTTCTTGCACAAAACGTCAGTGGCTCAATGATATTGGGTGGCCTTGTTGGAGTGATGATGTTCAGCCTGTTCGGAATTGTTAAATGGGATCAAAGCTCAGACGTCTTCAGTAAAGGTGTGGCCATGATGGCCATGATTGGTTTTATTATGATCTCGGCACAAGGTTTTGCTTCTGTTATGAAAGAAACTGGTGATGTAGCTAGTCTGGTAAGTGCCTGTGCTGAGTTTGTTGGAGAGAATAAACCGCTGGCAGCAGCTATGATCTTGCTGGTAGGCTTGTTGATTACCATGGGCATCGGTAGTTCTTTTTCGACGGTGCCAATCATAGCGACTCTGTTCGTTCCTTTATCTATGGAAGTCGGGTTTTCAGCAATGGCTACGGTTGCGCTCGTTGGCACGGCTGGTGCATTAGGAGACGCAGGGTCACCAGCTTCTGATTCTACATTGGGCCCAACTTCGGGTTTGAATGCAGATGGTCAACATGATCATATTTGGGATTCAGTGGTGCCTACATTTATTCATTTCAACATTCCCCTGTTAATCTTTGGCTGGATAGCTGCAATGGTGCTTTAGAACCGAAAAAAGTCGACCTAAGGTCGACTTTTTTGATCATAGTTTCAATTAAAACTGCACATAGGCTCTGTTGATATAACACTTGTCGCTTGTGCTATCATAGAAAAAACTCATGCTTTTATTAGACGCTGCAGCCATCAGAGCAAGTGAATAGATCTTATTTGCTCCTTCCATAGTCATACTATGTTTATTTACTTCAACATAGTGATATTTATGTGCCGAGTTAACTGTTTGAGAGCAATCTGGCGCATTAGTTTTAAAAGTTAGTACAAAGCCGCCTTGAGACGTTGGATATACAGTATGAAGTTTTGAAGTATGCCATTTTCCACTGGCCTGCGCGCCAAAACTGCTAATTGCAAGGGCACAGCTCAAAGATAGTAATATTTTTTTTATCATGAATTATCCTAAACTCTTATTATTTAGTTTTAATAATTGCAAAACAGTTATGTGGCACTGCTTTGCAGGTTAGGAGCAACCCGTAATTATGGGTTAGTCTCTTTTAAGGAACGAGATTGTACCCGAGAAAAATGAAAACTTATATAACTTCAGCAAGAAGGTTCACAATTCTGCAAGTAAGTCCGATAAAGGCACATCAAACGTGGTGCTGCATTGAACTCAGATTTACTCGAATAACATTCGATAAGTGAGGCTCCTGTACGTTTTGCTATTTTGATACTCGCCTTGTTATTTTCCAGGCAGTGAAATTCTACAGAATGTACTTGTCGAACGTTTTTAAGATAAGGCAAGATTACACCTAATATCCGACTGATTACCGCCTTACCCCTTGCCTTATCAATGAGCCAATAGCCTATTTCACAAGTACTCTGGGAGTTAGCTGGTTTAATCGCAAATACCCCGATAAAATGACCCCGTTTCATAATGGCAAAATATTCTGCGTTTAATAACTGAATCCGCTCTGCAATATAAGTTTCCGCATCCCGGATCTCTGTTAGCTTTTTCACCCACGGCAAGTATTTTTGTAAGCTTTCACGACTCGCTTCAACTGCATTAAACAATGTGCCAGCATGTTTAGTGTCTAACGGAGTGAGGTGTAGATGTGCTGAAATACGGTGTTCCATAACTCCCTTCTGGATAATATGCCTTACTGCACTTGGCTATTTGTTAATTTAAACCAATCAGTTGTCCCGATTATCTCCTTAAGTCTATTCTCTCATAAAACCTGTGAAAGATGTTTGGAATCAAGATCTAAAGAGTAAAGTTGAAGGTCCTCTGTTCTGGAGAATTTATTTAAACACCATCTCTCATGAAAAGATACTTATTAACCATAAACAAGTATGATGTGTTCTATTTAAAATAAAGGAGTCAAAAACTCCTGTTAGTTGTTATTATTTAAAAATTTTGAAATTGATTAGCTAAACCCATTTAGCATCTGATCACATACCACAGGTGTTGGTCTATGGTTGTCATCGACAGCAACAAACGTGAAGCTACCCGAGATCGCTAGGTGCTTATCGTCTTTATGCATGGTTTCTAGATAGATATGGACTTCGACTTTCAAGCTGGTATTACCTACATGCACTACATTAGCAACCAATTCTGCAAATGTACCGGCCGGGATTGCTTCTTTAAAGTCGACCCTGTCTGATGAAATGGTAACCAGAGGTTTGCGGCAAAAACGCGTCGCTGCGATGAAAGCAACCTCATCCATCCATGCCAGTGCATCACCACCAAACAGTGTATTGTGGTGGTTCGTCCGACCTGGAAATACAGTTTTGGTTACTGAGGTTTGCGAGTCTTTAATTCTTTGTGCAATTACTGCGTCTTTATCTGTTTGTGTCATTCTTTACTGCTTTTTGTTGCGAGTTTATCAATCATAAGAAGTTGAGGATCTAAACGTTCATTAAACCAATTAAAACGCCAATCCAAGTGTGGGCCAGTTACCCTGCCAGTGGCACCTATATCGGCAATATGGTCGCCCAGCTCAACTATTTGCCCGACTTCGACATGGAGTTTGTTGAGATGTATATAGGTAGAGGTAATGCCATATCCATGGTCAAGGATCAGCGTACCACCACTGTAGTAGAGATCCGGGTTAGCAAATACAACTTTTCCTGCTACGGGCGCAAGTACTGGCGTGCCCGTTTTATTAGCAATATCCAACCCAAAGTGAGGCCTTCTGGGTTGACCATTAAAATAACGTTGGCTGCCGTAGACTCCCGATATTCTGCCTTTTGCTGGCCTATAAACCGGGTCATCGAAATAAGATAAGGTGCTTAGTTTACTTCTAGCGGCACTAACTTGTGCACCTTCTTTGCGGATCCGAGCTAACACTTCCTTTGGCGGCGATACATACTTTTTCTCTACACCGGTAATACGGTCGATATCATAGTCACGCGCGGTGATCATCAAGTTTTTGGAGTGTGCTTTGCCGTTTTGGTCAACCCAACTTAGGGTATGCTCTGTATCAGCATCCCGGCCAAAGCCAAAAACAAATTTTCCATCAGGTGAGATAGCTAACTCTTTGTCGTTAAATCTGGCAGATTTTACGCCGGCCAACTCAGCAATCACCATACCACCCTGGGTCAGTGAGCCTTTCAGTTCAATAGTATGACCCGTACTTATATTCACTAACAAGCCAGCTAGTATAATGCCGGTCTTTTTCGCTCTAATCAGCCAATCAGGCATAAGCGATTGCTCCTTTTCCGACGCCTTCAAACGCCTTAACTTTAACTTTTCTGTCAGGATACTGAGCCTTGATCTCTCCGGCAAGATAGTCGGCTAAACACTCCACTGTACTGTCACATGGGATCAGATCACACCGAGCCTTACTGATAGCCAATTCAAAATAGCCCTGAGAAGCTGTGTAGGCAAATGCATAATCATCATCATGTGGTTTAATGTATTGCAAGTCACTCACATCGATAAGATCTTCCTGACTGCCCAGGTAGATATCCTGCCAACGCTCTGCCCACTCTTTTTGTAGACGTGGCATGCTGATATCATCAAGGTAAATGCCAATATCAGAACGGTGGCCATGAATGATACGCTGGCAATTTCCATCGTGTTTTTTCAAACCATGACTGTAGTGGTAATAGAAACTACGGCTCGGCTCAGGACGCAGTTCAATCTCCAAGTCTTTCACGTTGTCTGGCATTTTTGGCAAAATCTGTTGTTTAAGAAAAGCAATAACACTGGCTTCATTGATTTGCGCGCCTTCTACGATGCAAACAGCTTCGTCAGGTGCACTCATTGCAAGGTGATGCCCGCCAAACAAACCGTCAAAACTCACCCTACCGTCTTGTGATTCATAATTGCATGAAAGCTGGCTGGGAATAGCCAACTTATGATCAATCGTGTCATCTATAATGGCCTTGATCTGCTTCTTTACTTTGGCAAAGTCCAATACCATAGACTCTTCATTTAACTGGCCATGCAGTGTCATATCAACAATCCAGCTCTCGCCTACCGCGCCTCGTTTACCACACAAGTAAGAAAAATCAATTACCGTCAAGGCATCTACAAAAAGGATCATAAACTTCCGCTAACATTAAAAATGACTGTCTCAATTATAAAGATTTTTAAAGCAAAAATCGCCTTGAAAGGTCCTGAAACAAAGAAATAATCTAATCAAGGCCATTCTTTGAATGATTTTCATTCACTTTTGAGTATCCCAGTGTAAAGTAAGCCATAATTACGGCGTTATACTATAAAACCCACACTAGCTGATGCACAACGAACGACCTCGTGATTAAAAAACAGGCAGCCCGGTAAAGTTGGGTGAATGAAAATACATCACCTGACGGGTAAAGCGCTCATAGAGCAGGCAAATTTTAACTGTTCAGAGTTGTTTAGCGTACAAGTGTAAGCTAAAGTAGCGACAATTTAAGACTAAGACTGATGATTATGGAACCAAAAAATAGCTATACAAAAGAAGAACTGATCCTATGTGCTGAAGGCAAAATGTTTGGCGAGAACAACTGTCGTCTGCCAATCGATAACATGCTCATGATGGATCGTATCATCGAGATTAATGAAGATGGTGGCGAGTTTGGCAAAGGTCAGATCGTCGCTGAGCTAGATATTAACCCTGATCTATGGTTTTTTGACTGCCATTTCCGTGGCGACCCGGTAATGCCTGGTTGTTTAGGTCTGGATGCCATGTGGCAGATCGTTGGCTTCTTCCTTGGCTGGTCTGGTGGACCGGGCCTTGGCCGTGCTTTGGGTGTAGGTGAAGTTAAGTTCACAGGCCAGATCTTACCAACAGCTAAGAAAGTAACATATCGCGTAGACATGAAACGCGTTATCAAGCGTAAACTGTTTATGGGTCTTGCAGACGGCACAGTAGAAGTTGACGGCCGCGTTATATACGAAGCGAAAGATCTAAAAGTAGGCCTGTTCCAGGATACGAGTGCGTTTTAATCTATTTCAATCGCATTGATGTAAAAGCCCGTCTGAATTTGACGGGCTTTTATTATTTCACGGCACTTGCACCAGCCTCAATCCAAAACGATGCCCTTGATTTCGTTTTTGGAGTCACACGCAATGTACTGCATTCCATCAGCTAACAAAAAAGCCACTAAGTGACTTGTTTCTTTCTGCCACAAAGCAATCATGACGCTATTAAAGCCGTAGATAAAAAGCACGTTTTCACGATGTAAGGGACTGGTAAGCATAAATTTGGAAGGGAACCCGCTAGGTTTCACTCATACGCTGATAACAACAAAGGCCTGATTTACAGGCCTTTGTTTGTGAACACGACAAATGTCTTCAACTGTCATGTTTTTCTATGATTAGAATAACCTCGCCGACTTTGAAGCCCCATTTTATAATCTCAGTGCGGTTAAACAAGCGCTTTTCATTCACAAGATACATCCAGTCGTCCAGAGTAACTTCCAATGGGGAGCCCTGGTATTGGATCTCCAATTGGTAGCGCCAGTACAACGCTGAACCTGCTGTTTCACCCTGCGCCACGCCAATGACGTCCCCTGCGGTGCCTTTATAAAAATTATCGGCCGTTTTTTCCAGTTGCCAGATTCTGGTTGACTTTTCTCCGTCGTCAAATCGAAACCATTCTTTTAACTCGCCTTTGTTGCCCTCCCAGGTGCCTATCAGATCGGCTTCAAAACGTCGTGTGAGATTGCCGCTTCGGTCAAGGACAATACCATATGCGGTCAACTCTCCACTAAAAAACTGCTCCAGTGCCAGGTCCGGCTTTGTTTCGCTATAGTCAGCAATGGTTTTGCTGGTACAGCCACTGAGTGTAAAAATCAGCAGCAACGCCAAATATACTTTCATCTTGTTTTACCTTTTTCCAATGAGCTGCTCTCTCAGCTTTGGCTCTGTGGTTTTTTCTGATAGCCATATGGCCAAGAACGCAGGACCAAAAGCTTGGTCATTAATCGCACCGAGAAAGCTCGCAGACGTTTTCAGCTCGTCTTCTGACAAAGCACTTTTAACCTCTGCCCCCGGGTCAGGACGAAAATAAAAGCGGCTTTGCTTGTCACGGTCGACCACCAGAATAAGTTGGTTGCCCTTTTGTATGTTAGGCCAGAGTTGTACTAGTTGTCTCAGCCACTGCTCAGCGTTGTCCAGTTCCAGTTTTTGCTTTTGCCACTGTTCTCGCGTGGCATCAACCAGCTCCTGTGCTTCTATGTCGCGTTTGTAAGTTAAACTCAACACCTGTGGAAACTGGTCTGCCTGATATGCTTCTCCACCGGTATACAGTGCTGCTGAATAGACATCCCAAAACAGATAGCGTAAATCGGCCGTACCTCGTAGTTCTAAAGTAGACAATTGTGTTGCCGTCGAGGCACTTGCCTGTAATGGCGCGACTAAAGGTACTGAAAACATCGCTAACGCGACTAGCGTTTTGCACAATTCTTTAAACATGTTGTACTCCCAGGCGCTGTCCCATTCGACCGTTGAGGTGCACTACCAAAGGTAAAATGACGGCCCAAACAACAGCAAAAATTAAAAACACATTTGTCAGTGAGAGTGCACTGTTCAGAGCACCGAGCTTTATCCCACCGATATAACTGAGTGCGCCAAATACCGCACCAAGCGCACCCTGTATGCCAAAATGATAGCGACTCATCCAACTCAGACTATGGTTAAGCGTCAGCGTAAAATGACCCCAAAGTAGAGCAAGCCACAGAGGTAGTAATTGATAGCCGTCCGCAAAACTTATTACCCCAAAAAGTGAGAGCGATTGGTCGACAATCAACCCAAGCGGTAAAATCAACAAGCTCCGGGCGTCAGCTTTTCTGCTTGGTGAAAGGGCAAAATGCAGTAAAAACAAAAGCCCAACCAAAGGCACAGCCTGATCTGTGAATAAGGCGCACAACCACCACACAGATTGAAAGATTATGAGATTAATCAGCCAAAAATTGCGCATCATTCACCCCAATATGTCGTGGCTTACGAGCTACCAGGTGATGCGTGCTTATAACACGTTCTAAGAAAGCACCTTCACAGTACTGTAGATAAAACAGCCACAGACGTCGAAATCGCTCATCAAAACCAAAAGCACGGATCTGTTGCCAATTCTGCTCAAATTGCTCACGCCAACGCTTGAGTGTTTGTGCGTAATGCAGGCCGATGTCGTCTATGTCACGCACAACCATGTCTGTTTGAGTGGCGAGATGATCAGACATCACCGCTATGGATGGCAAACAGCCACCGGGAAATATGTAGCGTTGAATAAAGTCCACATTGTTTCTGTAGTGGTCATAGCGTTTATCTGCGATGGTGATGGCCTGTAATAGCATCAGGCCATTATCCTTCAGCAAGCTGCTACACTTTGCAAAAAAACCAGCCATGTAACTGTGTCCCACCGCTTCTATCATTTCGATAGACACCAGCTTATCGTACTTGCCTTCCAACAACCGATAATCCTGTTTTAACAAAGTGATTTGGCCCTCTAAACCAGCTGATTTAATTCGCTGCGCTGTAAACTCATGCTGAGCATCTGAGATCGTCGTGGTAGTCACTTTACAACCGTAATTTTGAGCTGCAAATAATGCCAATGCGCCCCACCCTGTACCAATCTCTAACAGGTGATCCCGCTCACTCAGCTCAAGTTTATCGCATATGATCTTGAGTTTATTATTTTGTGCTTGCTCAAGTGGCTGGTCGAGCGTGTCAAAGACCGCACTGGAATACATCATAGTAGGATCAAGAAACGACTGATATAAATCATTACTCAGGTCATAATGTGCCAGTATATTCTGTTTTGAGCCGGATTCACTGTTACGGTTGCCAAAATGAAAAACGCGGTTTTTGAGTGAAGCCAACCAAGACATCTTGCCTTCCAGCTCGTCCAGTTGTGACTGAGCACAAGCAAAGATGCGTATGACCTTCGTTAACTCGGAACTTCCCCATTTGCCATCGATAAATGCTTCGGCGGCGCCAATCCCACCGCCTTTCAATACGTCCAGATAAAAGCTAGGATCGGACACAAATATAGTGGCATAGATCCTGGGCTGCATCGCGCCTAACACAACCTTCTCACTTCCTTCGATGATTTCGAGACGATCATGCTCCAGATTTTCCAACAGCTTAAAGATAAATCCTCTGGCTTTATTGATCATTAAACTATGCCACCATGATGCCGTGGCAGGCTTGGGGATGGTTTGGCTATTTTGTTCCATGTATCACTTCGCTTTATTACAGTTAGAGTGAGTTTCGGGGTGCGGTATGAACGGCACACGCTTCACCCAAAGTTTTAAGGCCTGCCAGTAAATTGCCAGGCATATCTTCAATGTCATAGAGGGCACACACAACCCAAGACCAAGCAAGTTTCTCAACGAGAGCGGCTTTGACTTGAGCGCCATAGTGGCGTCAAAGAGTTTACTGTTCACCAAAGTCCCCTGTTGTTTATAGTCGTGGTCTGCCGTGGCATGATTTTCTATATGTAACAACAGTTGCCCGGGGCCATGTTCAGGGGGCGCCTTAACGCGCCAAAGATATTGCATGTCCAGTGACATAAACGGTGACACATGAAATGCCTTATCTGTTCTTTGCGACTCACTAATATCCACCAGATAGTAGTGTCGCTGATTCCATGGTGTGTTGCTCACCTCGGCCAGCATTAGGTTGCAGTTTCCCTGCGCATCGTAGCAGAAGTAAACATTGAGTGGACTAAAGTACAAACCCAAACAACGTCCCTGAACCAGCGCTTTGATACGCCCGCCCGGCCACTGCCCACCAAGCTCTATGACTTTGTTTTTTATACGTTGTTGTAATGTTCCGCGATCACCTTTGAGGTAGTCTTTTTGGCAAAAGCGAATTGGCCGATACCATTGTGGGCCAATTAAACCCTGACCGGCTTGGGTGAAAGCGTCGCTTTCAACATCCAGACAAAGCATATACAAGCGATACGAAAAACCATGATATACAGGTGCAAAGCGTCGATGTCTTACCTGACCAACATATAAAGGTGAGGTTTGCGTCGCATTATCACTCATTACAAATCGTCCAGACTAATACCGAATCTTGCAGCCACATCGACGGCGCTGCGTACACCATCTTCGTGAAAGCCGTTGTACCAATAGGCACCGGCAAAATGCGTTTGTGTCTTCCCGCAAATTTCCTTTCGACGTAGCTGCGCTGCCATACTTTGTGTATTAAATACAGGATGCGCATATTGATAGTGGCCGAGTACCTTGTCCTGCTCAATTTCCTGGTTCAGGGTGACACAGAATGTGCAGGGTGCTTCAATGCCCTGCAATATATTCATATTGTAGGTAACCGCCGCTGGCCGAGATTCGTTATTATCGAGCAAGTAATTCCAGGCAGCCCAGGCAAGGCGGCGTTTTGGCAATAATTGCGTGTCTGTATGCAGTATCACACTATTTTGAGCATAGGGAATTGCTGAAAGCACGCTCGTTTCATCGGAACTCGGGTCGCCAAGTAAACTAAGCGCCTGATCACTATGACACGCAAATACCACTTCATCGAATTCACGGACATCGTCTGCAAAGTGAAGCTGCACACGGCCATTTTCACGCGTGACTTTGGATATAGCGGCACTGAGATGAATATTGCCTTCAAGACCTCTTAATAGTGGGGCAATGTATTGTTTCGAGCCACCAGGGATCACATACCATTGCGGCCTGTCACTGATATTAAGCAAACCGTGATGATAGAAGAATCGCACAAAAAACTTCAGTTCAAACTCTTTCATTTTCTGTAGACTAGTAGACCAGATAGCTGCGCCCATCGGCAAAATGTAATGCTCTGCAAAAAAGTCGCTGAAGTTATTCGCTTCAAGAAAAGTGCCTAGCGTTTCCTGACTAGAAAAATTGTCGTCGGCATAGCGCTGTTTTGCTGATGTATTAAAACGCACAATCTCCCGAATGAGACGCCAGAATCGAGGTCGGAAGAGGTTACGTCTTTGTGCGAACAAGGTATTTAGGTCGTGACCATTGTACTCTAGGCCGGAGTCCTTGTTATGAACACTGAAACTCATTTCCGTCGGTTTCCCCTGGATCCCAAGCTTGTCCATCAGTTTGATGAAGTTTGGATAAGTTCTGTCGTTATACACTATAAAGCCAGTATCAACCTGATAGGTTTGCCCCTGATACTCTACTTCTTTTGTTGCGGTGTGCCCCCCAAGGCGATCTCTTTTTTCAAACAAGTGTACTTCGTGCCTGGTACTGAGCAATCTCGCACAGACCATACCTGAAACGCCACTGCCAATGACGGCTATTTTTTTCATCTTTTTATCCATTTTGCGGCAAGGCGGCGCCAGACGGTATGTGGCAACCAACCAAAGAATTTGAGCAGATAGGTAAACCTGCGTGGAAAGTGAATATCAAACTGCTTGTTCTCCACACCCCTAAAAATGCGTTCAGCAGCCTGTTCACTGGTAATTTGACAAGGCATCGGAAAATCATTCTTTTGCGTCAAGGGCGTATCCACAAAACCTGGGTGAACAACGCTTATCTGAATGCCACTGCCCAACAAATCTACATCCAGAGTTTTAGCCAGGTAAGTTAGGCCAGCTTTCGACGCACCATAAGCTTCTGCCCGAGGTAATGGCAAGTAGCTGGCTGATGAGCTGACAAACACTAAAAACGCACCTCGAGACAGTTTGCTAAGCCAGGCCTCTAGGCAATACCCAACTGAAATTAGATTGACGCTGATGATGCGTTCAAACAATTCAGAGTCAAAGTGACGTGCATCGTTTATGTACTCACAGCCTCCGGCATTGAGAATGATGCCGTCTAAAGGCGGCAAACGTTCAGCTAGGTCAAATATCGCTGCTTTATCACTTACATCGAAACACCAGTGACGGATATATTCTGACTCAGGTAACACAGATTCGAGTTTCTCTTTGCTACGGCCACAGACGTGAACTTTATATCCGGCTTCAAGATAACGCCTGGCCAGAGCCAGTCCTATTCCGGAACTTGCGCCAGTGATTAAAACTTCGGGCATGCCTGCGCTCCCTTGTTCGCCACAGCACCACTTTGCTCGCCAGACACGCGGCCTTTTAACCAACGTATCCCCATTCCCATTAGTGGAATGTGTTCATAGAGCAAACTACCTGCATCAAAATAATCCCGATGCATTATTACTTTACCGTCCTGAACTTTAAGGTAAGAGTGACCTTCAACGCTTATTTCCTGGCCTTTGCCAAGGCGATTGTGACGATAGCGCATAGTCCAGTACAAAGCGGCCTGATCGCCCTGCGACAAACTGTGATGAATATCAAACTGGCAGCTGATCACATTACTGTACATATCACTGAAGTATGTGCTTAGATTAGTTAGCCCATTGATCCCATGGAGCGGGTCGCTGAACTGAATCTCAGGATGATAGATCTCGTCCAATAAATGTAAGGTTTCTCTATCCAGCTTATTGTAAATCCTTACAAAATTGTCGAGCCAGTCTGGTTGTTCGGTCATTACTTTATCCTTTCTGTCACTATGTCCTGTAATACGTGTTCAAACCGGCATAAGATCAATCTGCCTCAGGTTCCTGTCATCATTTCACTGACTGACACAAAGGTAAGTAGCAGCTGTTCACTGTATATAGACGCTCTAGTTAGTACATTAGCAGATTTTTTGATAAAGCGCCTGAAATCAGTACCCTAGAAACGAAAAAAGCACAAAGGCTGGCTTTGTGCTCAAGTCGAAGGAGGAATTAAGTCAGACTTAATTCTGGGTTAGTAGATCAACTTACCAATGGGATTGAATAACTGGCTCAGGCCCTGGCTGAAGTGCAATGCATCGTCAGCTAAAGTAAAACACAAACACGATTCAGTGGCGACAGGCGAATGCTCGTGCTCACCATCAAGCATAATAAAATCCCCGGGCACATAGCTGTCCATTTCATCTTTAAACTCACCGGACAGGAGCAATGTTAGCTCAAATCCTTTATGTGTGTGCTGAGGAACACTCCCGCCCTTTTCAATGTGCAAAAGGCTTGCGTGTAATTTGCCATCGCCCAGATTCAGCCTCGACCGAGACAGCTTACCCAGTTTCAGCCACCCACTGAGGCCGACGTTATGTAAGCTGGAAGGCAGTACGAATTGCTCGCCTTTCACCTCGATCTCAAGGGGTGCAGGTGATGGCCTTTCATCAAACAGAGTATCCTCAGTGATCTGCGCGATGAGGTCATCCCAGTTGTCTTCACTCTGCGGCTCAAATTCTTCACCAATAAAACTGTGGGCACAGCTTGTTTCAAACTGATGTGCCAACCTCTGACACTGCGGGCACATATCTATGTGCATACTCACGGCTACGCTCAACGAAGCACACAGTTCTCCCTGAACATAAGATTGCAGGATTTGTTCGGATGGGTGGTATTTAATCATGATGCTCCCCCATGTGTGCCTTTAATTTACCTAATGCCAACCTGAGCCGAGACTTAACTGTGCCCAAAGGTATCCCCAGTTGATTTGCCAGCTCTTCCTGACTCAGTTCCTGGAAGTAAATGCCCTTAACGACATTTTTTTGTTCTTCAGGCAGCTTTTCTACGTACTCAACAAGCTGTCTATCGAGGAGGTGGTCAGAAAACTCGGCACTGTCATCACGCTCGTTGCTGTGTTGCTGCCAAATGTCTTCACTCAGATTGTCTTCGCGGTTAGTCTGCATTTTTCTCAGCATATCGAAAGACTGGTTACGAACCAAAGTGTATATCCACGTGGTTACAGCGCCCTTTTCAGAATTAAACAAATGTGCTTTTCGCCACACGTTTGCCATGCTTTCCTGCAAAAGCTCCTGCGCCTGACTTGCATCACCAAAACGTTGACGACCCAAATGCAATACTTTAGGTGCAAACCACTTGAATAAACAGGCAAACGCCTTTCTGTCCCTTTGGTTTGCAATACGATCCATCCAATCGCACAACTGCGCCTGTTGCTCAGCGCTGAGCAAACGTTGCTCCGATGTTTGTGTAGCAGCAACGTCTTTCATAACTGACCCCTGTGGCGTTTCGGTACTTTGCTGTCGGCTCTTTTCTATCATTAGCTCACATCCATAGATAATGGAAGTATAAAAACGGTTTTATTGCTTCTCGACCTATCATACGCCAGACCAAAGAAGTTAGATCACTAAGTCAGCGAATTTATCAGTCATCTTGTCCTGTTATAATGGTATCGAGAAATTTTAGCGCCTGAGGTAGAGTGTCTGGTTCACAAAATCCCTCTTTATGCTCTGGAGAAAAAGGTAAGACTTCCAGAAAACGTCCCGCCACCCAGGCTGCATCCTCAAATCTGGGCTCAGGGTAAAGTGCAGCCAATTCGAGGTTCTGATTAAAGATACGAGCCAGTTCGTCGCTAATATGCTGATACCTGGGCAGCAGTTCAGTCGTCGCCCAATGCGCTCTTGTAGTAAAACATGCCTGGCGCAATCCGTCGGATTCCATCCAAACCTCATCAATGTCCAATAATCCTTTAGATCTTACGTCTATCGTCAGAATATCATCTTCTGCTGAGCCAAAATCAATGATTTCGACCCAACTTGCCCATGGCGCAGTTTGATATTCAGTAGCAGACTTGTACAAGCCAATAGCAAAATGACGATCATCGCCAGCTTCTTTGACCATACGCAAGTATTTTTGCTCAAAAATCCGTAACCGGGTTACACCACCAGGTAGCAGGAATACAGGTAATGGAAAAAGTGCCATTTGCACGCTTTGGATCATAAAATAAGGCCAAACAGTTAAATCTGTCTGTCAATACGAGTGAGGTGGTAGCACGGATCAAACGAAATTCATGTAGCTATCGTGAGTACATTTTTTAATTTTTTACACGAGAAGCCATTAAAAAAGGGCCGTAAAGGCCCTTTACAACAAGTAAGAAACTAGCAAAATCGACGATTAGCGCATGGCCATCATCATTTTAGCCGGCTCCTCTAAGTAAGACTTCCACAAATTGTTAAATCTTGCAATGGTTCCGCCATCAATTACGCGGTGGTCACCAGACCAGCTGACTTGCATAATCGAGCGTGAGACCACATTGCCCTGCGCATCAAAACGTGGCAAATGCTGTAATTTACCTAACGCCACAATAGCAACTTCGGGTTTATTAATGATTGGGGTCGCTGTGGTGCCACCAATTGCACCGATATTCGAAATTGAAATCGTACCACCTTTAAGGTCATTTGGTGATACTCGCCCTTCGCGCGCTGCATCTGTTAACTGCGTTACTGCTTCAGCCACATCCACAATTGACTTATTCTGACATTGCTTAATGTTAGGAACTAGCAAGCCAAGCTTACTATCAACAGCCATACCTATATTGTGATCATCAAAATAAGTGATCTCTGTACAGTCATCATTGACCTGCGAATTAAGGATTGGAAACTCTTTAATTGCGAGAGACAGAGCTTTGATAAAGAATGGCATCATTGTCAGCTTTATACCTTGCTTTGCATACTGCTCTTTAAGAGACTTGCGCAGTGCAATCAGCTCTGTCAGATCAATTTCGTCACTGTAGGTAAAGTGTGGAATGGTAGAAACAGACGCGACCATTTGCTTAGCCATCGCGGCTTTCATACCTCGGATAGCCTCAACCCGGATTGTTCCTTCACTAACCGGCGCAGTCGCTGAAGGTTCAACTTGAGCCGGTGTTGCCAGAGCAACAGCCGTATTACCGCCTTGCGCAAAACGTTCCAGGTCTTCTTTGAACACTCGACCATTTTTGCCTGAGCCAGGTACCAGGGTAATATCGATGTCCATTTCACGGGCGCGGCGTCTGACTGCTGGAGATGCGACCGCTTTGCCATTCACTTTCGCTGACGCGGAAGGCTGTGCAGATGGTGCTTTACTCTCTTTCACTGGTTGTGGTTTATGTACGGCCAGTTCATCTTGTTTCGGGCTATGGTCAGCACCGAGGCGCATCTGAAATAGCGGGCTGTGAACCTGAGCAATATCGCCTTTCTGATAATATAGTTTTTCAACGACACCATCATACTTAGCCGGAATTTGAACCAGCGCTTTATCTGTCATTACATCACAAACAGCCTGATCTTCTTTAATCTCGTCGCCTTCTGAGACCAACCACTCTACGATCTCGCACTCAACAATTCCTTCACCAATGTCTGGCAATATAAAGTCTTCTAAATGCGCTGCTGATGTCGGGGCCACAGAATCACCGTCACTCACACTACTAACAGGTGCAGGCGCTTCGCCAGCAACATCCATAGCAAACAGTGGCTCATGCACTTTAGCAATATCACCCTTAGCATAATGTAACTGGGTGATCACACCATCATGCACGGCTGGGATCTGAACCAGTGCCTTATCTGTCATCACATCACAAATTGGCTGATCTTCTTTCACTTCATCACCGACATTAACTAGCCACTCGACCAGTTCACATTCGACGATCCCTTCGCCAATATCAGGTAAAATAAATTCTTTAGACATGACCCGTCCCTTAAAACTCTACTGACTTCTTAATTGCAGCGAATACTTTAAGTGCATCCGGTACATACTCTTTTTCCAGTGCCAGTGGATAAGGCGTATCCAGACCACAAACACGCTCAATGGGCGACTCCAGGTGCAAGAAACACTCTTTTTGGATCGTGGCTGCAATCTCAGCGCCAAATCCATTTGTGATCGGCGCTTCATGGCTGATAACCAGACGACCAGTTTTAGTCACAGACTTCGCAATGGTTTCAGCGTCCCACGGCAAAATGGAGCGCAGATCAATGATCTCACAGCTGATCCCGGCTTCTTCAGCCTTAGCAGCTGCTTGCTCAATGATTTCCATCTGGGCACCCCAGGCTAGCACGGTCACATCTTTACCTTCTTTGACCACTTCAGCTTTACCAATTTCGATGGTGTAATCGCCCTCAGGCACTTCACCTGTTGAGGCGCGGTACAGACGCTTAGGTTCAAAGAAAATCACTGGATTATCATCTTTGATACAGGCGCGCAGCAGGCCTTTTGCCTGATATGGGTTACGCGGCACGACCAGTTTCAGGCCTGGTGTATGAGCAAAATAAGCCTCAGGTGATTGTGAGTGATACAAACCACCCGCAATACCACCGCCGTAAGGTGTACGAATAGTCAGGTTACCCACATTAAACTCATTACCTGAACGATAGCGGAATTTTGCAGACTCGTTCACTATCTGGTCGAATGCAGGGAAGATATAATCAGCGAATTGGATTTCAGCGAGTGCAGGTGCGCCAAACGCAGCAAGGCCATTCGCAAAACCCAAAATACCCTGCTCTGTCAGCGGCGTATTAAACACACGATGTTTACCGTATTTTTCTTGTAAGCCGGAAGTAGCACGGAATACGCCACCAAAATAACCCACGTCTTCACCAAAAATACACGCCTGCGGGTGCTCTGCCATGGTAATGTCTAGCGCCGAGTTAATGGCGTGTAGCATGTTCATTTTAGCCATTATTTGATCCTCCCAGCCGTAATTGGATACGCGTCCGGATGCTGTTTAATATGTTCTTTTAATTCTTCGTATTGTTTTTGTAGTGCCGGAATTGGCGTATCGTAAACGTCTGAAACCAATTCTTCCAGTGCAGGTTTTTGTATTTTCTCAGCGACTTTCAGAGCAGCCAGGATCTCTTCACGGATCTTGTCTTTTTGTGCTTCATCTTCTTCTTCGTTCAACCAGCCTTGTTTCAGCAACCAGGCCTTGAAACGCGCCACCGGACAATTTGACTTGAATTCGGCTTCTTCATCTTTTGTACGATAACCAGAAGGATCATCAGATGTAGAGTGCGCACCGAGACGGTAAGCAATAGATTCAATCAGAACGGGTTCGCCGGTAGTCACCGCGATTTCCCGGGCCTTTTGTGTAGCAGCATACACTGCCAGAGTGTCTGCACCATCAACACGAATGGTTTTAATGCCATAACCGACACCACGAGACGCAATACCGTCACCTTTAAACTGCTCGTCAGCTGGGGTCGAGATAGCATAACCATTGTTACGCGCGAAAAATAGCACAGGCGCTTTGTGCACTGCGGCCATGTTTAAACCAGCATGGAAGTCGCCTTCTGACGCGGCGCCCTCACCGAAGTAACAGATGGTTACATTGTCAATCTCGCTGCTGAGCTCACCACTTTGTGCATCAATGTGCTTAAGCTTTTGACCATAGGCATAGCCCGTCGCTTGTGGGATCTGTGTGCCAAGTGGCGATGAAATGGTCAGGTAATGTAATTCATTTGAGCCATAGTGAACCGGCATCTGACGGCCTTTACCCAAATCTTTTTCGTTTGAGAAAAGCTGGTTCATAAACTGCTCAAGTGAGAATCCACGATAATGTAGCGCTGCTTGCTCTCGATACTGCGCCATAATCATATCTTCTTGCTTAAGCGCAGCCGCACTGGCCGTAATCGCGGCCTCTTCTCCTAAACATTGCATGTAGAAGCTAATCCGGCCCTGACGCTGTGCCGCCTGCATACGCTCATCTAACAAGCGGATAAAGCGCATGGTTGAGTAAATTCGCAGCGCCGTCTCTTTATCTAAGTCAGGTGCAGTGGCGCCATCTAAAATGTCACCGTCTTCGCTGAGTATCTTCAGCGTCGGGATGTTAAGCGCATGGCCATCGATAAATTCGAGCGCATGGCTGATATTCAACGATATGTTATTGGGGTTAGTCATAACCTACCTTCTCTTGTTGTCATAACTAATTTGCAACGCCAAAGCCGCTTAAAATGGGCCGGATCCGCGATTAGAGATTTGAATAATTAGTGCGGTAAATGCAAATTAATTAAATTAAAGCTTTTGCCACTTTACGTTAACGTAAACGTTATTCAACTAATCCTAGATGAATAACCGTTAATTTGCACATTTTGATCTGGAAAGTTTTTGATACGCTTTAATAAGCGCTTTACTTACATAGGGTTATACAAAGTTTTCGTCGACTTCGAGCGGCACAACTGTTAATAATGCACGTTGACCCAACGCAACTTTAGCATTCGGGAAAATGATTGCTTCACCCTCAACCTCTGCAAAATAATCCGTATCACCATCTGTCGCAAGCAACTCCCCCTTAGCAAAACCGGTGAAATTTACCGCAGAATCAGGGAATGGGAATGAAAACGCATCGCAAGTTCTGTTAATCGTGCGGTGGACCTGGAATAACTCGAAGTCCTCTGCATTAAATTCATCATATTCAACACTTTCTTGACTAATTAATGCTTTCAAGGTTTGTTTTACTGCACTAAAGCGTGACATGTCATTTTGTCCAAAAGGCTTGACCTGTCCCAGTTCCACAGTAAAGGCATCAGCCCCGAATTGAAATGACGAAAAATAACTGAATGTCGTGGCTGCTGAGCGCATCATTAATATGGTATTGACGCCACAGGCCAACATGAATTGAAGCTGTGATTTCTTCCAGGGTTTTCCATGCAAGAATGGATAAACTGCGAACTTTTCATTTTTTGAACCACGAATCGCGGTATGCAGGTCATAATGACAGCGATAGCGCCCTTCTGGCACGCTGGTGAAAAAGTCACTTACATAGCTTTCGAGTTTCGAAGCACGGATCTGCTCCGGGTTATCTGTGCGGTTCTCGTGGGCACCATTAAACAGGCGATTGAGGTTTTCATCGACAAAACGTTCAGCAATATTGATGGATTTTGGGTTACCAAATATAAACAAAACACGATGAGCCAGTTCAATTCGCTCCAGAATGACATCCTGAATAAACGCATCGCATATTTCGATTGGGGCAGTTTCGTTACCATGGACTGCACTGGACAGAACAATGTCTTTATCGCCATAAGTGGCAGGTGTGAACTGGATCACGCCGGTATCTTTTACTTCAACCAAAGTGCCGTTGCTTAGCGTAAATTGCTCAGCGGCAAGGGAAAACTCATTATTACGAGTTAAAGTCAGGAAGTCTCCAGTTTGTTTTAACGTATCAAGGTACATACGAACATCACCTTTTGTGAGAGAAATGAGAGTAGCCGGGAAGCCATACTTCCACAACTAAGATAGTAGGTATAAAAAAGGCCATCACTTATGTATGGCCTTGTCTATAATTTTAATTAGCAGATCACGCCATCCACCAATGCCTTGGCCGCCTGTTCCAGCTCTGCGAGGTGCGCTTCGCCTTTAAACGACTCAAGGTAGATTTTATAAATGTCTTCTGTTCCTGAAGGGCGTGCAGCGAACCAACCCGATTCAGTGACAACTTTCAACCCGCCAATGGCCGCGCCGTTGCCCGGCGCGTCAGTTAAAATATCTGTAATCGCATCACCTGCGAGCGTGCTTGCCGTAACGTCTTGCGGGCTAAGTGCTTTCAATCTGGCTTTTTGCTCAGGCGTGGCTGGTGCATCAATGCGTTTATAAACCGGTGCGCCGTACTGCGCTTCAAGTTCACGATAATATTGAGACGGCGTTTTACCTGTAACAGCCAGGATTTCCGCAGCCAACAAGCCAAGAATAAAACCGTCTTTATCCGTGTTCCAGACTTCACCATTCAACCGCAAGAAAGAGGCACCAGCACTTTCTTCACCACCAAATGCCAACCACTGCTCACTCAGGCCTTCGACAAACCACTTAAAGCCAACCGGCACCTCGTATACTTCACGCTGGTTGCCTTTGACCACTTTGTCGATCATTGCGCTAGATACCAACGTCTTACCGATTTTGATATCACTACGCCAGCCTCGGTGCTTAAGTAAGTAATCAATAGATACCGCCAGGAAATGATTTGGGTTCATCAACCCGTCTTTCGTGACGATGCCATGGCGGTCATAATCCGGATCATTACCAATGCCAATGTCATAGTCGTCTTTGATGTCTACCAAGTTAGCCATTGCAAATGGCGAGGAGCAATCCATACGGATTTTTCCATCTTTGTCCAACGGCATAAAAGCAAAACGCGGGTCAACCTGCTCATTGACAACGGTTAGGTCCAGTCCATATTGTTCGGCAATGACCGGCCAGAAATTAATGCCAGAACCGCCTAAAGGATCAACACCAATGCGCACACCCGCTTTGGCGATAGCATCCAAATCAACAATATTTGCCAGGTCTTCAACATAAGGTGTGATCAAATCGACGTATTTTACAAAACCTGACCGGCTTGCTTTAGCAAACGGAAACAGTTCCACTTCAACTAAATCTTCAGTCAGTAACTGGTTGGCACGATCTTCTATCCACTTAGTTACATCTGTGTCGGCTGGACCACCATTAGGTGGATTATACTTAAAGCCACCATCTTCAGGTGGATTATGTGATGGTGTCACGACAATGCCATCGGCTAGTTCATGCGGATGCGTCTGGTTATGGCATACAATGGCATGACTGATCACAGGGGTTGGCGTGAAATCGTCGTTTTCCTGTGTCACTACGTGGACTTCATTGGCAACCAGCACTTCAATGGCAGAGTTAAACGCTGCTTCCGATAAAGCATGGGTATCTTTGCCCAAAAATAACGGACCAAAAATGTTGTTCGCTTTTCTGTAATCACAGATAGCCTGGGTAATGGCCAGAATGTGAGATTCATTGAATTTCACATTGTACGAACAGCCTCTGTGACCTGACGTACCAAAAGCAACGCACTGCTCCGGATTTTGCTCAAGATCAGGCTCATTCAAATAGTAAGCCGATACCAGTTTGGGAATATTCGCCAGCTGACTTAATGGTGCTGGTTTGCCTGCATTGGGGTGATTTGCCATCACATTTCCTTATAGGTAGTCTCGGATAGTTTCTGCATGTTGCGCCGAATAACCAAGTATGAGCGCAACTTCATGCAACATCATTTTCTTGCGTGTCGTGTTTGAGTTTGTCATGACCCAATACTGACTGTCCGCGATGTTTTTCGGGTTTGTACTACTACCGCTTTCGAGCAGCGCAGCTTTGCTGGTCGAAAAATAAATGCGATCTCGCCCTTTGATCTCCAACACTTTGTGGAAATCTGCTTTGTGGCTACGATGAAACGCCGCCAGAATAAACAAGAAGCGCCCTACTACGCCTTTTTGCATAGCCAGCTCTTCTTTATTGAGAATATCAAATACGTTACCTGAAGTTTCATTTGAAACCACGGTTTGCTGCGGCTCAACTTCTGGTTCCGCAGCGGGCTCTGCTGCTTGTACGGGCTCCTCAGCCGGCTGTGCTACTGAGTTCAGGTTTAATAAACGACGCAGGATCTGGGAAGCGCTTTCACCAATACTTTGCGTGTTACTGGCAATGTACTGATATAGCTCGTCATCTATTTCTATTTTTTTCATGCTTGTCCTGTCATTTTATACATCTACTGCATCTCCACGGGATTATATCTAAATTTAACTTATTCCTCTACGGCTATGATTTTGCTTTCAACACTGGCAAACTATGCGCCGTATCCGGAGGTATTATGTTGCTTAACTACAAATTATCGGGACAGCCACTAGGCAGTGCCGAGCCTGTTGTGTTACTTCACGGCCTGTTTGGCTCGCTGGAGAACCTAAATATTATAGCCCGCGCACTAAGTGAATCATTTACTGTAATTAACCTGGACTTGCGCAATCATGGCCAGTCGTTTAAGAGCGACGTGATGGATTACACCAGTATGGCTCAAGACGTCATTGCCTTGCTTGAACACCTGAAAATTAATCAAGCACATCTGGTCGGTCATTCCATGGGTGGCAAAGTAGCAATGCAAGTTGCCATGCTTGACGAAAGTAAAATCAAAAAATTGGTTGTCCTTGACATCGCCCCGGTGGATTACCACCCTCGCCATGACACCATTATTCGTGCCTTAAATGCAGTTGCATCGGCTGACGTTACGAGTCGCAGTGAAGCCGATACGATTATGCAAAACTACATAGAAGAGCAAGGTGTACGTGGATTTCTGCTTAAGAGCCTGGCTAAAAACGATCAAGATCAACTTGAGTGGCGTTTTAACCTCAGCGTCATAGAAGCTAATTACACTAAGATCATTTCAAATATTAATGCAACTCATTCTTGTTTGTGTGATACGCTGTTCCTGAAAGGAAACAACTCAGATTATATTGAGGCCCAGCACAGAGACGCCATTATGCAGTCTTTTAGCAACGCCAGAGCAAAAATCATCCAAGGTGCCGGGCATTGGCTGCACGCAGAAAAACCGCAGGCCGTCAATCGTTCAATTATTGATTTTATTCAATAATTACCGCAGTTTTTTCGCTGCAAACTTAATTTATCGGTTATAGGTATGGTATAGTAGCCGCCGTTTATATTTTGAGTAGTGCAAAGATGATCAACGAATTTATAAATGAGTTTGAAACCCTTGGTCTTTACTTTGCTCTCGCCGGGATATTCTTTTTTATAGGTATGGCCATTCAGGACGTCCTAAAGAAAGGGGACGTGCCCAAGTTTGGTCGATACATAGTCTGGTTAGTGCTATTTTTAGGGTGCTCAGGCTTTATCGCCAAGGGCCTGATACAGGTATTTTGGCAAGGTGCGGGTGTTGGTTAATGGCCAAGTCTGAATTAGATAGAACCACTATCGACTTGTTTGAAAATGAAAAGCGCCCTGGTCGGCCTAAGACAAATCCTCTCCCCAGAGAGATGCAGCTAAAGATCAACAAGCGCAATCAGATTAAAAGAGACAGGGCAAGAGGGTTAAAGCGCGTTGAGTTTAAGATTTCCTCTGAGTTATATCAGGCGTTAAGCGATATGGCGGAAGAGCAAAACATCAGTCGTAGCGCGCTGATAGAAACCATTTTGCAAGAAAAATTAGCGATTAATAGATAAAAGGTAAGTAGTTAATGGCAAGCGTAGGTATTTTTTTCGGCAGTGACACGGGTAACACCGAACACGTTGCAAAAATGATCCAAAAAGAATTGGGCAAAAAATTAGTCGATGTGAAAGACATTGCCAAGAGTAGCAAAGCAGATATCGAAGAATTCGATTTACTTCTTTTTGGTATCCCTACTTGGTACTACGGTGAAGCTCAGTGTGACTGGGATGATTTTTTCCCTGAGCTGGAAGAGATAAACTTTGAAGGTAAGCTAGTAGCTATCTTTGGCTGTGGTGACCAGGAAGACTATGCCGAGTACTTCTTAGATGCAATGGGTATGGTAAACGACATTGTGACTGAGCGCGGTGCAATCGTTATTGGTAACTGGTCTACTGAGGGCTACGACTTTGAAGCATCAAAAGGTCTTGTAGACGATAGCCACTTTGTTGGCCTGGGCATTGATGAAGACCGTCAGCCAGAGTTGACTGAAGAGCGCGTTAAGAAGTGGTCTGCTCAGGTATATGAAGAAATGTGCCTAAGCGAGCTGGAAGACTAATTCCACGTTAACCCGGGGTAAGTATCCCAAGCGCACTATTTTTAAGTCTGTGTCGTGCTAGACTTATGTAGTAACTGAAATTAGACAAATTGAGACAGATTAATGACTGATCACAACTTAGAGCTAAAAAAAGCGGGTTTAAAGGTTACCCTGCCACGCATTAAGATCTTAGAGATCTTGCAGTGTCCTGATAACCAGCATATCAGTGCCGAAGACGTATACAAAATCCTACTGGACAAAGGCGAAGAAATTGGCCTGGCCACCGTTTACCGAGTGTTAAACCAGTTTGATGACGCTGGCATTGTGACCCGTCACCACTTTGAAGGTGGTAAGTCTGTATTTGAATTGTCAGGCAGTACACACCATGACCACCTGGTTTGCCTCAAGTGTGGTAAGGTAATCGAGTTTGAAGACGAACTAATCGAACGACGTCAGGAAGAAATTGCTAAAGAAAACGGCATTAAACTGACCAACCACTCACTGTATTTGTACGGCGAGTGTAACGATGAAGAAGCGTGTAAAAACTACGCGGATGAAAACGGTAACTAATAAATTGCTGTTTTAAAAAAAAGGCCGACTATTGTCGGCCTTTTTTGTGCCTGATGAGTCATTACTTAAATTGGCCTTTCATTGTATAACTTGAAGTACCCTAGTAATAACTCAAACAGGACAATTTGTATTCAGTTGCTACTTCTACAATGCAAAAACCGGCTTTGCGCATGCGCTATTGCTGGTGTGGAATAACACGAGTGCATGGAACCACGAGCGCTTCATTAGACAGGTCGAAGATTTTGAATTGGTTCTCGTCAATTTTTATGATCTTTCCATAATAAACACTATTTGGGCTGTGGTTTACGAAAGACGCCACTGATTGTAGTGTAAATATGCCCAACTCATCTTTTTCCAGTCTCGACAAGTGCTTTTTGTAGGCAAAACTCTTCACAACATCTCCATTTATCTCAAAGCGGGCTGAAGTTTCGATATAAATAACAGACGCCACATTCGGTTGTGATTTATCATATATTTTATAAGTAACCTTGGACTTGGCAGTTGATTGTTCTACTGAGTAATGATCATTTGTTCGGTACTCCATAATCGAGCCCTCACCGATTTCAGTCTTGGTAACACACTCCCAGTGGCCTTCTAAATAATCCACGACTCCGTCTTTTGAATAAGAAAGTAAAGGCAATAGTAAAAAAGAAGATAAAATTATTCTTGTCATAATGATTGTTGAAATTCATATCTATTAAACAGAAAGGCCAATAACAAGACTTGAATTACTCTATGAGCCTTAATCAAAACAACCGTACGTCATTTTATAATGTGTGTCACTCTTTGATTGATACATTAATAGTGACACCTAATTGAGTCGTTGTTTCAAATAAGAGGCCGACTGGTGTCGGCTTTTTCTTTGAAACTCTAATATAAATTATGGCTTGCGTAGTAGCGCAGCTTCCATCACTTCAAACACAACTGTGTTATCAACGTAGTTACCGTCCCACTTATAGTGCTCACCCCACAGTTCCGCTGCTTTTAAATCTGTGCGAGTAAACTCATTAAAACGCTGACTGCCAGCGCCTATCGCCCATAAAGGTACCAATTCATTGGTGTGATTACGTGAAGCCCACTGATATCCAGGAATATTGCCTTTTCCGCGATTCTGAACAGCGAGAAACGCATTAAACGTATCTTCTTCAGGGTGAAAACGTGCGGTTTCCAGTGATGCTTTACTTCTGTCTTGTGCCACATAGCCACCCGCACTATTTGTCCAGGTCCCTTCTCCCCAGATCCCGCCGCACTCATGATCTGAAGTGATAATCAGCAGTGTTTCATCCCAGCTTGAGTTTGTTTCTACCCAGCTAATAACGGCATCGACCGCCTTATTGAAGTCAATCTGCTCTTCTATAAACCTCGGCATATTGTTGGCGTGGCCCATCCAGTCTACTGCACCGCCTTCAATCATAACGAAGAAGCCATCCGGGTCCTGATCGAGTACATTCAACGCCCCCAAACTCATAGTCGCCAGATCTGGCACATTGGTATTGAATGCCATACCCGAGGGCGTGTCGTCGCCAGGTAACGCTTCTCTTCCAGCCTGCAATGTAGAGCCCGACTGAGCAATACCAATCACGCGTTGAGGGACATTTTTACCCTGAGCAAGCGCTTTAAAATCGGCGAGCGAATCGATATAAGACGTACCCTCGCGACCATTTTGATTAGTAAATGACGTATATGTTTGCTCCCCACCGACATATTTATAATCGTTATCATCTGCAAGTACTTTGATTTCCCCACTCGCACCATACAACGGATGGCCAGCGCCCATAATAACAGACAGATCTGATGCAAGCATTTCATTAAAGATATCTGCGTAGTTATTGCGAGAGCTGTTGTGCGCTATCGCCGCTGCGGGTGTCGCATGAGATATCATTACGGAGGTTACCGTCCCCGCGGACAGGCCCTCTTTCATGGCGAGTTGAGCTATGGTTTCGAATCGCTCGCTGTTGCTCCAGTCCATATTGATGCGGCCAACCGAAGTTTTTCGGCCACTCATCAGGGCTGTACCAGCGGCAGCACTATCAGTATAGGAGGTATAGCTACCGGAAGCGGTATAATCATTGATCATCGCATTTTCAAAACGCGTCCAGCGAGTTGTCGGGTCATACCCCTGCGCAACAGCCCCTGCGGCCTTAGCAACGTCTGTCCCTTTTGGCAGTGGCAATCCCTGCGCATCAATTAGGTTTAGCGCATTGTGAGCAAGCCCGAAGACCAATGGTGCAGTGCCATCCGGGCGCGTCACCTGATAAGTTTGCTTACCAGCCAGACCCTGATAATAGTCAGCGGCCAACCAGCCATTGAATCCGTTACCATCAGATATCATTAAAATGATATTTTTGGGTGTTGCGGTTTTTGTCGTTTTAGGATCAGACTCGGTGTGATTAGCACAAGAAGTCGCAAATATTACAGATGTAACAAGGGTTGTTCTCAAGAGAGTATGCATCATCATCAGGCACTCGTTTTTTAAATCGTTCTCAGCAGTCACATAACTGCCTTACCACTGTCATATAATTATATTTCGAACATCTAACACACAACATGCAATGTTATTATATAACATTGCATGTTTAAATCATTCTATTTTTATCACGGCTTCTACCCTATTGTGTTTAAAGGAAGTTTTCAGAAAACCAACGCAAGAAAAACCAAATGCATAGAAGCGAACCACTATAGAGAAGCACGATTTTTATGCAATCTGGCTAATGTAACTTTCATCGCCATTAGCCGGACGAGCTGGGAAAATTAAACCAAAGCAAAGGTAGAAACGCAGTACATTATCATTTAAAGAAAATGTAATCTGCAGAGCAATACATCCAGCTGATATAAAGTATGTTGAAAGTGGCATGTCAGAACGCGTGTTCGGAGTTGTTATATGGATATAGAGCCCAGATAAAGCTCCGGGCTCTTAAGTAAGCGTATTGTCGAGTGACTTAAACAACCCGATTTCAATCTCCAGAACGTTATCTTTGGCTATTCGAGTCACATTATTCATTTCGCTTTAATATTTTCTAAAGTAAAGTGCCGGATAAATCGGGTTAAGGGTGTTGTCTTCGACGATTTCCCCATCTGATAATTGATTATTTACCGCATCAATTAAAGAATGCTGTTTGCCGTTTATTTCAATCGCAACAGTCACTTCTTTATTTGGTGCACCCACATTAGAGCAAGACTTAGTGCGAGCACCGGCATCTGCATCTCGCCACGCGCATTGCAATAAGGTTTCTTCAAATCCGTCTACCATACGCTTAGCGGGGTAAGCTCTAAAATAAACAGGACCAACGTCACAGGCGTTCTGAGTGGGCTTATCATCGACAACAGCAACTCCACCAGCGAAATAGTTGAGTGTAAAGTCGTTAAAGCCCATTATACACGCTGAAGATCCGGCAGCTTGGTTTTTAGTCGCAATGGGCATAGTTAATGTACGCCCTTCAATGTCATCACACATTAGTTTATGAGCACTATTTCCCGCATTATTCCAACGACAATCCAGGCGCTTTTCCTCCAGCTCATCAACAATACGTGTATCGGGCGCCGGCTCAAAAGACACTGCGTGTCCTCCACAATTGGCCCTATTTCCTTCAACTTTCACTGTGCCTTTAAGCTCAGTCCGATACCCATCTAGCCAATTTATGCTGCAAATGCCGTAGCTAGGAATATTTACTCTGTTAGCGACTAATACATCCGGTAAATTTGCATCTACTGGGTTTGCACATACCTGGTTTTCCCAAGTACCGACCTCGTTTTGTTTATCTACTTGCCAATAGCAAGACATAGGTGTGCTGTCCTGTGCATAGACCGTGGCTGCAGAGCTGCATGCAATAAGTGATGTTAACTTTATTAATTGTTTTAGTTTGTTTTTCATACTGATTTTCCTTTCTAGTATTTAATTGTTGAGTTGCCAACCGAAAGCAAGCGAATATTAGCACTTATAACGAATTAAAAAAGAATAAGTTACAGTTACTTACAATCAATTACCCGACACCACAAATACATGGTTCTCACTACAAAATTGGTGTACTTCCCCGACATTTATTCATGCCTAGTACATGTTCATTAATGCTGTTACCAGATTAAAGCTAAGCAGATCGACAGAGTTATTGTATTTTTTCTGAAAGCCTTATCGAACTTTGGCCAGAGAGACCTTCGAATATTAGAGTTAATGCGCCATCATCAATGAAGAGGAACTAAACATTTACTCTGTACACTTCTAATATTCAAAACTGTTGTCACGTTTACATGTCTAGTTTCTCATAGATTTGTAAACCCTGTGAGTGCATCCCCCGCCACAACCCTGCGCTCCTCAGAACCGGCTATTGCTTGAAGGCATATCCCAAACCGGATTAACCAGGTTGAACCGCGCAAAGATCTCTTTTGCCTCATCGACAGACCACTTTACCCAGTTGGGACTTAAATGGTTTCCATACCAAACTTTCGAAAATTCCCACACCTTATTGATAGGTTGCACATCACCCTTTCCCATGCTGTGACGTGCGCACCAGCTCTCAATGTCGGACTCAGACTCAAACATAAGCATGGTACTGCATGTATAAATAACATTGTCCCAGGCATTAACCATAGGAATAGGAAAATGAATGAATAAATTCTCATTAATCACCTTACCTGCCCTGATTTCAATCGTGACCTGCCTGGATTCTGCACCTAAATTAGTTGTGATCGTCAAATCCCGCTCAAGTAAAGCGGCAGCACCTAATGCACACCAGGCACAATTTCCCCACCAGCAGCCACTATCAGACTCAATCCAGAAGTTTGTTGGTGCGCAAGAGAACGGATGCATTACCCATACTTCTGAAGATATGGGATGTAACACAACCCCATGATAATCCTGAAGTGCTTTTAGCGCAGTGATCATCTCATCTGAAGCAACATTAGGCGCGTTTCCCTTGTCTATTATGTAATGGTGAAGGCTGGCATTATTTATTCTCATTTAAACCTCTTCAATTTATGTTATGACAAGCGACGGGTTCTCAACGCAGCTTAAAGGGATCCATTTACAATTAACAATGAGACGCGTTCTGCAGAAAAGCAAACTCGCCCCAAAATGATATGCGTAGAAATAAGGCGGTTCAGAAACCATGACGTAGTACAAAAGCAATGTTCATTTCGTCGATGACACGCACCTCATTGTCAACTTTAAGATAGTGAGGTAATCATCTAAAACACAATTGGCAGAGGTAATGGAATGTATAACACTTGACTGGTTATTATTGATGCGATTTTAGTTAACTGACCCACAGAAAGCGGAAGAGTGATCAGTAAAGGGCCAGATCATAACGCAGACCTAACCCTTAGTATTACCCTTGCCTAGCAAGAATAGCCATTAATAGAAACCGGGCAAGAGTAGTTTGGGTCTGAGATAGGACCACATCCTGTTGCAGACATACCGCCGCCAACCTGACGAGTTTTGCCATTTGCCAGAACCGCCTGCTCAGACAGGTTTTTTATCTTCTTCTTGTTGAGTACCAATGTCATTGTTATTTTCCTTTACATGATTGCACCAATATTGGTAACAACCAGTGTGTTGCCATTTTGCTCAAAAAGCAATCACAAAAATCAAATCTAAAAATATTTAATAGAAGCGTCATATTTAAGACCTGAATTCATTGATATCAATACGTCATGTTTACTCGTTACAGTGTACCATTGCTGCAACCTGGCCCTTAACTTATAACCTGACTGAGTGAACTGTTACGCACCTGTGATTGTCTGCAAGAGGTTGTCTCAAAGAAAGCGGCAGATTGATCACCCAATTTGTTCAGAGCTCGCTATACCGCAGGCCCTTTTCTGAAAAACACATCAACCATAATCTGTCCAAATGCTGTGTATGAATAGCGGGCAAATCAAATACCGTGTATTCACATGTCGAGGAGAAGCGTAAAGTAATTTTTATTTGTCGTGCTGACCCAATTGCTCACTCTAATTCTGCGAGCTTTTGCTTTAACAAGAGAATAGTATCTGGGGGAGTTAACTTATTAGCAGCAAGATAAAAGTCATTACTAAGTTCATCGAGTTCGAACAAAAAATTAAAATCATCTCGTTTACATCCAATTTGCTCACACATGTAGTCAAGGTGTATCGGTGACGCCGCAATTATGTCGGCCCTGCCCCGCAGCAACATTTTCACGGTCACAAAGGTCTCGGGCAACACAACGATAGTGTCTAACATATTCTTACCAGACAGAAACTGATAAACAACATCGTCACGCTTTACGCCTACTTTGTAGTCAAGCAGATCTGACAACGTCTCAACTTGAATATCAGTTCGCTCTCGTAATGAAATAAGATAAGTTTTAGTGCTCATCAGCACACCCAGCCAGTGAAAGAGATGCTCTCTGGCTGGCGTACGTACGATCGAGAAAATGAGCGTGCCAGGCTCATTGAGCGCAGTTTTATAAGCCC
Source organism: Pseudoalteromonas sp. PPB1 (assembly GCF_015356275.1). Taxonomy (NCBI): domain Bacteria; kingdom Pseudomonadati; phylum Pseudomonadota; class Gammaproteobacteria; order Alteromonadales; family Pseudoalteromonadaceae; genus Pseudoalteromonas; species Pseudoalteromonas sp. PPB1. The sequence goes on from NZ_JACEQV010000006.1 coordinate 179,057, forward strand.
TGGCCCAGGGCATTACTTCAATGTTCGATGTGATCTCTAAGGCAGCCAATACTCTATTTACTTTTTCAGCTGCAACTCCCTCAATTTGACCATTTTTACCGGACATCTGGTAGGGCGGCAGATCTTCAGTCACGACCCTGAGATTTCCCAATTGAAAAGATGATGCCCCCTGACTCGCTATCTTCATAGGGAACAACAAGAATAAAACCAAAGTAAAGGAGTAAAGAGCCTGCATGTTTATCCAACTCTGTAAAAAGTGACCCGGCTGTATAAGCATTTATACGACAAATAAAATCTTTAGGATGAATCTCCCAGTAAAGAAAGTTCTCGACGCATCGAGAAAGCGATGCGTACATCGATGCAGGTATGCTACTTACCTCTGACTAAAAATACCTTTTCAGCCCGTTATTGGCTCACAATAACCTAAATCACCTGGCTCACTTGGCCTGGATATAACTACTCAGTTGATCAACATGCTGACGTGTTTCGTCAATCAGGCCACCAATCTCTCCCGCTGACTCTGTGGTTCGCATGGCAAGACTTCTTACTTCATCAGCAACCACGGCAAAGCCTCTGCCTGCATCACCGGCCCGGGCTGATTCAATCGCTGCATTCAGTGCCAGTAAGTTAGTCTGATCTGAGATGCTGTTGATGGTATTAATGATGGTACTGATCTTAGACAACACCTGTGCCATCGCATGGTGGGTTTCTGTCAGGACCGCGTTGCGCTCTGAAACATCGGTACCATAGAGCAGAATTTTATTAAGCTTGCCATCTTCATCTAACACCGGGGAAATAGCAGCGTCTATTTGTACTTCGCTCAGGCCGGTAGGCAAAGCAAGTTGTGTTTTCACAAACTGGCCTGTGCGTATCGACTGCCATTGTTCATCACTGAGGTAGCTTGACAGCGTTTTAAGCAGTTGTTGTACTGCTCGCTGATCCGTGGCACCCAATGCGCTGAGTCCCATAGGATTAATCAACGTCAGCTCTCCCTGTGGATCAAATTCCAGCACAATATTTGCCTCACCAATTGCTTTCAGGCGCACATCATTTTCTAATGCGACGCGTTTAGTGCTGTCAACATTCGCCTGAATTGAGACAAAGCGTATCAAACTGCCCTGTTCATCAAAGACCGGGTTAATGGCCAGGCTGATCCAATAAGGTTCACCCTCTTTGGTGTAATTCAGGATTTCTTCATAAAACGGGGTGCGTTGTTCCAGGTTCTTTTTGATGCGCTTCTTGGTATCGGGTGAGGTATGTTTGCCTTGTAAAACATGGCCAGGTTTTTTACCCAGAACTTCGTGTTGGTCGTAACCAGACAGCTTAGTAAAGCCGGGGTTCACATATTCAATCAACCCGTTTGAATCGGTAATGATCACAGAGTTATCGGTTTCATTAGCAACCAAAGAAAGTAATGCTATCTGATCACGCTGCGCTTTTTCTTCGGTGATGTCTTTAACAAAAGCAGTGTAGGCAATTTTGCCGGCCACGTTGACTTTGGACAACGATAAATTAGCCCAAAGCACCTGACCATCGCTACGCTCAATCTCAACATCTCTGGAAGTGCCGACGATTTTGTCTTCACCGGTGCGGCGATTGCGATTAACCATTTCGTCGTGGTTTCCCTGTATCGCTCTGGGCACCAACATTTTCACATTGTGGCCGATGACTTCGTCACGCTGATAACCCCACAAGCGCTCCGCTGCCGGGTTAAAAAAAGTCACTATATTGTTGTGGTCAATCGACACAACGGCATCAATACACTGCTCCAGCGTCTGATCAATGCGCTCCTGAGCCTCTTTTTGCACCGTAATGTCTTTAATAAAGGCAGTGTAATGAATACCGTCAGACTGACGTACTTTAGATAAAGACAGGCTACACCACTTCTTGTCACCACTGCGAGTTTCTATTTGAATGTCACGAGCCGTGCCAACAATTTTGTCCGGGCCGCCATTGCGATTGGCATTGACGTACTGATCGTGATTGGTCGAAAATTCGCGCGGGACAAGCATTTTCACGTTTTTCCCAATCACCTCCGTTTTACTATAGCCAAACAGCTTTTCTGCGGCTTCGTTCATGTACGTAACATTATTTTTGGTGTTGATACTGATCACGGCGTCAATAGCCTGATCTAGGATAGCCTGAGTGTTATCCGACTTATTAGAGAAGAGTGACTGGATCATCAATTAACCTCTGAGCAAAGGTGAAAGCACGCGCTCGCAAGCATAATGTTCTGTGTCTCAATCACACAGGCATTAAACTGCGGTTAATTAAACGTAGACTGAATTTTCGAAAAGTGTCAATTATTGACACGTTTGTCTGATCAGATTTAGCTACCTGCTCATTAAGCTAAGGTATAAACATAAGCGGGTATTGTTTCACCATCGTCTAGCCGCACTTGCGCTATTACGCGTTTATAGTGCTCGCCTTCAAACTCATCGAGCCTCTGCCAGTGACTATCAAGCTCAGGTGAGCTAAACACCAAACCTGATACTTCTTCAGCGCTCGTGTCTAAAGTCAGGCCCGGATAACCTAACTCAGCTCCCCAGCCCTGATTTTGCAAATGGCCGTTGACAAAGCCAGGTTGCCACTGGCCGTTAAGCTCAGCGAGAATGTGTTCGTTTGGACGGCCGGGTGCTAACGTTCCATAGACAAATAAACGCGCCATTTTCTGCTCCTGCACTATCTGACTAAGTGATAACGGGGATCTGAAACTGCATCGTGATCCCACCATATTGCTCCAGATCCACCCCCTCGATCCACTCGACAAAATGCCCCTCGGGATCAATCTTATATCCTGCCTGCTCTGCTTTTTCAAACAAAGTATGAAGTACCTGACTATAGGCTACATCCGACAAGAGATAAGCCCGGCAACAAAAATAGTGGCCGCTTTTAATCGACGCACCATGGGGTTCATTTGGACCGACTGATTTTGCAATCTGAGTCTCTATGGCCGACCAGCTTTTCTCCAGCTCGGTCGTCTTTGTAATACCCAGCAAGCCGACTGACTGCTCCCCATAATGATCCAGGATCTGATCCCAGTCGGAGGTATCACTGGGAACAGCTTTGACGTAACGCGTTTCAAAGTACTCGAGCGTACATGGCAGCGCTTCTGCCAACTGCTTTTCCAGCGACTCTGAATCTCCCGGATGTGCCAGTTTATCCATCAAAACCTTAGTTTGTTGGGGCGTTGCCTGCTGTGCCATCAGGCGGATTGCTTTTGCTGTAGTCCCCAGCTCGCGCTTAAGCGCTTTAGCCAATGCCTGCGACGAAGCAAACCCACACAGCTGCGCAATGTCAGTAATAGACAGCGTTTCGTGATAGAGCAAATAGTAAACCGCATATTGCAGCCGGATCCGACTCAGGTATCGGCCAGGTGTTTCGTTGAATAGTTTGCTAAACTGGCGATGAAAATGAAAAGATGAAATGGCACTCTTTTGGGCTATTTTCTGCCAGCTCAAGCCCTCTTCTAACTTCTCATGCATCAACAATAATGCCTGCTCAAATCGTTTTCGCATATGCTCAGGTAGCGGCGCCAGCAAAGCAATTTCTGGCACCAGATTAAACGCGGGATCTTTGTCTGCTGACATACAGGCTCACAGGTTTTTCCGGGGCGATCACTATCGCCCAGGCCGTGCCCCAAGTCAACTTAGCGTGTGCGCCTCCTGTGCAGATTGCACTGCAGGCGAAAGCTTGCGATGAAACATGCCTAACAACACAGGGATTAAAAATAAGGTGATCAAAGTGGCAAATAGTTCTCCGAACACCAAAGATACCGCAGCAGGTTTTAAGTACTGTACCTGCTCAGACGTGCCAAATAACAAAGGTAACAAGCCACACACGGTAGTTATCGTGGTCAGAAAAATCGCCCGAAAACGACCGGTGCCAGCGTTGAGCAATGCCTGGGTTGGCGCAATACCTTGACGGTATTCAGTGTTAAAACGCGTTATCAGTACCAAAGCATCATTCACCACAATACCTGTCATAGCCATCATACCAAACATAGACAGTAAGCTGACCGGCAGTTCCATGATAGCGTGGCCAAAAATAGCACCGGCAAACCCGAACGGAATCACAGCCATAATAATTAAGGGTTGCCAATAGGACTTCAGCGGGATCGCCAGCAACACGTAAATGAGTAGTAAAGTCAGTATAAGGGCAGCCTTAAACCCTTTATTGACCTCTTCTATTTCTTCATATTCGCCCGCTGGCTTAATGGTCACTTGTGGAAACTGGCTGGCAAGTTTATCAATGTCACTTTGCAACAGATCCAGCGTTTGCTCCGGCGATCCCACACCTCGATCCTGAGACCAGTATAGATTGATCACCCGCTCACGATCACGACGCTGCAACATCTGAGGCTCATGCTGATAATTCAGTTCAGCAACATCTCCTAGTGCAACACTCTGACCATCATCAAGCATTACGTGCATATCCAGTAGCTCATGTTCAGTTCGCACTGCATGCTGTGGGAAACGCAGTACAACTTTTAACTCCTGTGACTGATAAAGTAACCGATGTACTTCGCGCTCTCCCAAGGCATTAGCTACCAGTTCAGCTATCTGTGCTTGCGTCAATCCCAGCTGACGACCAAACGCATTCAGCCTGACCCGAATTTGCCGTTGTGCAGCCTGATAATCATCCCGGGTGTCTTTTACGCCAGGCAATGTGGTTAAGGTCTCCTGGAGTTGATCACTGATCTGCTTAGCTAAACGTCCATCAGGCGATGAAATAGCCAAAAAAGTCCCGCCCGCTGGTGGCTCAGCAGCACTGAAATGCTGCGCATAACTGCCCTCTATTATGCCGGCTTGCTTGCGCCAGGTACTACTTAATGTGTTTGCTGGTAGCGCATTTAACGCTTCCGATGACAGCTCAGCAGTGACCTCAAGGTCACCATAACCGTTGGACCAGGCTAGGATATTCTTCATCGGGCTAGTGCTCATGCCATACTCGGCTTGTAGTGCCTGACTTGCTGCCTGTGCGCTCAGTTCAAGCTGACTTAGCGCCCGGACCTGTAAACCCAGAGGCGCCCCCTCTTCCAGTGTTACTTTGGCGGTCACATAACGACCCGGAATTTCCGGAAATAATGTACTGCGTATTGCACCACCAAGCCATAAACCATAAGCCAATATAAAAGCGGACAGAAAAACCACCAGGGTTGACCTTTTGTGTTTCAGGCTGAGGCGCAATGCGGGTTTATAGATATAATGTATGAAGTGACTCAGTGCCGCGCGCGCCTTGTTTTGAAAGCTTGCTATGAGTCCACTGCGGGTTCCCTGACGAGACATTGCGGCCAGGTGAGATGGCAGAATAAATTTACTTTCAACCAATGAAAAACACAGTGCCAGAATCACAACCGCTGAAAAGCCGGCAAACAGCTTTGCCAGATCATTGTTGATCCAAAGCATAGGTGAAAATGCCGCAATACTTGTAAGCACACCAAATACGGTTGCCACTGTGACAGATTCAACACCTGTGTATGCCGCTTGCTTGTAATTCGAATTGCGATTTTGGTGTTCATCAATCGCTTCACCTACAACAACTGCATCGTCTACCAAAATACCCAATACGAGAATGAATCCAAACAAAGTAATATCATTCAGGCTGTAGTCAAGCAGCTGCATGCCATATAAGGTGCCACAAATAGCGACCGGTATACCGGCCGCGACCCAGAAAGCCAGCCTCAGATTTAAAAATATGCCCAGCAACAGGATGACGATTAACAGTCCCTGCCAGGCACTGTTGCCAAGGCGTTGTAACTGCTCTTCTATGTAGGGTGCCATATCAGCCATGGTCGTGATGATGATGTCTTCTGCAAGCAGAGGTTTAATTTCAACAAGGATGTCACTTATGGCCTCGCTCACATCCAGTAAGTTGTCGCTCTGACTGGTGCTGACCATCAACGCGATACCTGGCATACCATTGTTACGCACGATAGCATCGCTTTGCTCATAGCCACGGCGCACAGTGGCAATTTCACCCAGGGTAACCTCACCAGAAGGGCCGTAGATCACTGGCAACTTTCTCAATTCGCTCAGCGCACTGATATAGCCATCACCACGCAGGGTAATACGGTTTCCTTCATGCTTAAGTTGTCCACTACGTGTTTCAAGTGACGTCTGTGTTATCGTACTGGCAAGCTGTTCTATCGTCATGCCATACCGTAACAGGGTATCAGGTTCAGGCTCGATAAATAATCTGGGCTCACGAGCGCCCCAATTGCTGACGCTGGAAATATCCGGATGCTTTTTTAGTGCCAGCTCTACTTGCCTTGCTACCAGCTGCAATGCATCGTCACTACGTGGGGCAGAGACAATGAAAAACGCAGCAAGATTGGTAAATTCATCGCGTGTTACTATGGGTTTTTCTGCCTGAACAGGAAAATGGCTAATGGTATTCACCTGATTACGTATGTCTTCCAGCAACTTGTCATAATCTGCATCAGGCTTCTTACGTATCGTCACAGTTGATAACCCTGCCTGTGACTGACTGGTAATTTGTTTGATGCCTGCAATAGCACTGACTGACTCTTCAACACGCTGTGTAATACTCTCATCAATTTGCCTGGCAGTACCACCCGGATAAACGACCTGAATACTAATACTGGACGGCGCAATCTGTGGAAATGACTCCACCCTGAGCTGACCAAATGCCAGCAGGCCGCCCGCGATCACCATTGCCATTAGCAAATTGGCCGCCACCGGGTTATTAATAAACCACTTACTTAGCCAGCTCATAGCGCCTCCAGTTTGTCAGCTATCCGAACCGTCTCGCTATATGGCTCAACACGTTTACCTGCCACCATGGAGGGCAATGTATAGCGAACCAACTGAAAGGCATCTGGCAGCTCTTCGTTAAGCGATACAATCATAGTGTCTGCTCTGACTTCCAAAGTTGTCACCGTTACTCGTCGTAACGTTTGCTGCTCTGTCACAACCCAAATTGCGCCATCGGGATCGACTGCACTCAGTGGCAATTCATATAAACCGTCTTGAGCTTTTAGCTCAAAACGCACGGTCACCTGTTGATTAGGCCTTAGCTGAATCATTTGTAGGTAAGGATTCGATATAGACAGCACCAGTGTGCGCTGACGCGTTGTTTCATTGATAAGCGGAGACAGATAACGAACAGATGCCGGCCACGTATCCCCGGTATAGCCACGCACGGTTATACGACCATCTTCGAGGTTGTCCATGACCCTGATCCAGTCTCGCTGCGACAAAGGCACGTGAACATCCAGGCTATCACTGGCCACCAGTTCAAACAAACCCTGTCCTGCTTCGACCCACTCTCCCGGACTAACCAGGCGCTGCGTAATCAACCCATCATACGGCGCCACAATAACAGCATCGTCGAGCAGTCGCTGCGCGCTGTGCACGCTGTGTTGCGCTCGTTTTAGCTCAGCTCTGGCTGCGGCAATGTGGGGTTCCATTGTGGCAAATGCGCTGCTGCTTGCAGCAGTTCGCATCGTCTTAGCAACCGACTGTTCATGTAAGTGTCGCTGTAAATTAAGCTCTGCCTGTTTCAGTGTGCTCTGCGCATCATATAATTGCGACTCAAGTAAATGGGTGTCCAGCCGTGCCAGTACCTCGCCCTTTTGCACTAGCTGACCGGGTTCGATTTCAAGATACAGATAATCCACACGAGCACGGCTCGTTGCTCTTAGTTGCAGTGGCCAGCGCGCCTGAGAACTTGCCTGCACTGTTAAACTGGGAGTTTCTGCAGAGCGCTCTATTTCAAGTACAGATACGGCGGGCAAGTGTACTTTCTGGTTGTGTGAATTGGGTTCTTCTGATGTCATGAATACAACGGCTAGCAAGGTCAGCGTTAGTGTACTCGCAGCCGCAATTGCCGGGAAACGCTCTTTAAGCGTCATGGGTCACCTCCGTATGGGTTATTGAGCCAACTGGCTGATTAAGGCGTTGGCTGATCTCGCTCAGCCTTGATAGGGTTTGCAGTGTGACAGGCAGCATGATTGCTGTATCTACGAATTCAAGAGAATAAGTCACAATAGAAAATACCTGGCCAACACTGATATCGGGGAGCAGTTGCACCATCCATAAATTACTCAGTACAGCCGCAAACAACACTAAAAAAATCAAGCCATAAACCCAGGCTTCAGTGTCTGACAGACGGATTTCACATCGTTTAAGTCGCTCAAAATGCGCACTGATCGCACCAAGCGGTCGGTGACTCAATACCCAGACTTGCTGTTCAAGCTGATCGTTGAGCTTGCTATTCAAAACGCTAAAGCGATCATGAAACATAGCGTAGATGAGACACATTAACCCTGCGGCAAGTATCACGCTGTACGCTAAATAAAGATGAAAAGAAACCAGAATAACCACAGTGGCGATAAGCTGTATCACCGCCGTGAAAACACCTGGTAAATCGTTTTCCAGAAAATCAACTAATTCACGTGACATGGTTAACCTGGCGTCTTTGACCGATACCGGCGCAGCACGAAATTTAAACGCCAACATTTCGGCCAGTTTGACCCGAATATCGCCAAATACACGGGTATCATAGAAGCGGCGGATCACGCTAATTACTACCAATGCCACCAGCACTAAAGCAAACCAGAACAATGGAGCCAGTGACTGGTCAAGCACTCCATCGATGGCATAGCCAATAAACAAAGGAAGTAAGATCAAAAGAATGTTTTCTAAGATCACTATAGTCCAGGTAACAAGGATCTTAACTGGGTTGGTGCGAATAATCGCAGCAAAAGAAATTTTATTCAGGAGTTTCACAAAGGGCTCCGCAAGTACTACAAAACTGACAGTCAGTGTGACAAATCAGGGCGGAAAAAAAGTGTCCCAGATTGCGCTTTTCTCCATGCGGGCCAAACATACCAAGTCACTACTTAAGTAAATTGCGAACAAAATGAACATATATTCCTACGCAGATTGACGATTCAACCGCAACGGACAGGATAAGACAAAAACAACACAGCAACTTTAAATTGACATAAAATACACATATGGGTACAGTTTTCAATGAGAATTCGCTTTGAGTAAGCTGTTCAGTCGTTCAATTCTGATATTGTTAGTTAGCAAGGAATACATATGAAAAAAATGAAGCTATTAGTTATGGCGATCACTAGCGCTATATATACTGCTGGTGCGTCTGAAACACCTGAATTTGAAGTTACACATAGATTTGAGGCTAACACGCCTGCGCTCGCATCAGAAGTTAACGAGAACTTCGAAGAAATAGCAAACCAACTAAATATCAATATGGGTAATGTGAACGAGCTATCAGCTACGCAATTAACAACCCACAACAAATTAATTGCTGTAGAGAGCGAAACGGTAGAAGTGAAAGCGCGCATTGACTCCACTGCCGGTAGTGTAAATGAATTGGCCAATACTCAGTCCTCGTTCAGTGAGCAACTTGAAGCATTGAAAGCTGTCGTAGCCAATGGACCGGGTAATGAAGACTTCGCCGACTTAACGCAGAGACTGTCTACTTTAGAAAGCGCGAGCACGCCACTCATTGTCACCTCAGATAACCATGCAATGTATCAAAGCCAGTCAATAGATGAACGCTTTGCAATCATTGAAGGTAATCTAACCATTGAAGCGACTTACGATAAAACGCTCAAAGTTGATAACGGCATATTTTTGGGGGGCAGCTTTACGGGAAGTCCGGTGAGTGAAACTGAATCTCAGTTACCGACGTTGGAAATAGGCACTGACAGCGTCATTATTGGTGCGTCTTTTTCTAATCTCAAGCTGGAGGGCTCAAATATAACCTGTATAAGATGTACCTTCCGTGGTGATATTACATTCTCCAGTGGCATTAAGTTAGATCATTCGTTATTAGAGGACGTAGCCCAAAACACAGTGACATCAATTGAGCACATCACTAACTCCGATATAAGAAACTCACAGTTAACACGCGTAGAGAACATCGAGTCAAGTGACATCAAAGACTCGGTTATCGGCTCAACAGAACATTTAATTCAAGCTGTATTGTCAAGCAGAATCGACGACTCTGATATATACCTAAGTGGTAGACTACTCAACAATGTCCTCGACGATTCCTGGATTGAGGTTGGCAATCGACGAAATATCATTGCTAATAACATTTTCGATGATATGCAAAATGGGAAAAACGAGTACATTCATTTTAATCTCGATATAAGCGGTTATCGTTACAACCTGCTATCTGGTAATGTCTTTGATGCCAGTTCATCTTCGCCCAGACATATTTTTATCAGTGGTGAGAACAGCTCACCACACAACATTATTGTTATTAAAGACAACCAGTTTATTAAAGCAAATACGGTATTAGAGGTAGACACCTCACAAGCAGCTAATATTGTTGTCAAAGACAATGAGCTTTATCAGACGTCGCTTAACTATGCAGGTTCAAATGTTACCGGAAACATAACGCTATAAGGAATGATATGAACTACAACCTATTATTCATCGTGGTCGTTGTAAGTTTGGTTGCGTCATGTGGGGGCTCTGGCTCTGATGAAAGTCAACAAGTTACACAAAAGCCTCCTAGCTCAGATAACACCACGACCAAACCTGATGAAACACCTCAGGGTGATGATAACAATGATGCTGATGAAACTGTGGAAGATGGGGATGACCCGGACGAGGGCAAAGCAACCATAACAATCGGTGCAAATTGGGATAAAACTAACTGGGATAAGTCAAACTGGAAGTAGTGTTCACCTACTGAATACAGGGCAGCTCAAGTATACTAACAGAGCTGCCCGCTGCTCTTACCTTTGACAAACCTGGTAAATATCAGGGCGACAGATCTGCATCAAAATACTGGGGTCGTCCGGCGTTTTGAACCCAAATTGCGCATACAAACCATGCGCATCCTTAGTCGCCAGCATGATTCTGCGTAAGCCCTGAAGGTCCGGGTGTTGCATAATGGTATCGACGAGCTGCTTGCTTAGCCCTTTGCCTCGATGTGACTCCACAATAAATACATCCGCCAAATAGGCAAACGTTGCCTTATCCGTGATCATTCGGGCAAACCCTACCTGCTCAGCCGTATCGGTGTAGACGCCAAAACACAAGGAATGCTCAATGGCCTTTTTCATGACCTCACGAGGGATTTCCTTTGCCCAGTAGGAATCTGAAATAAAATCGTGAATGAGATCAAAGTTGAGTCGTTTAGGATCGCAACTAATTGTATAGGCCGGCATTTTATACTCCCTAAAAATGGTGACAGGATTGGTTTTTGTTATTGCCCCATTAAACCTTCGACCCCAACACTAAAGCAAGCACTTAGTTAAAAAGTGTACTGGTGTGCTGGCCAGTTACTTCCTCTGGATCACCTGCATACCACGGCTAATATGCACAGGGTCAGAATGCACGCCTTCACCCTCAACCCCTGTGAACTTAACAGGTAACCCCATTGCACAATAAATATCAGGATGATCCTGGAGGTGAAAGTGTAAATGGGGCTCACTGGTAAAGCCGTTAAACCCGCATACCCCCAGCAGCTCCCCTTGACCAACGCGATCACCGGGTTTGACCGAAATTGACCCTTTTTTTAAATGAGCATAAAAACCATATTCACCGGGTGCATGCTTGATCACAACATGGTTGCCAGCAAAGTGACAACAAAGAAAGTCTATTAACCCAAACCCTGGCAATGGCGCCTGAGCGACTCTATCGAACACCGAAATCACTTCCCCCTCTGCCGCCGCTACAATTGGCTGGTTAAAGCAATAATAATCCTGCACAGCAAGGCCGTTATTTTTATGGCGTGAATAAGTGTGATCGACCATCACAAAGTCCAATGCATATCTTTGCGAGAGCACATCCCAGGAGTGAGAGGTTGAAGGTGAGTTGCCGCCGTTGTATACCAGCCAGCGACCTTCAAACGGCAAACGATAACATACCTTATTTTTATATCCGGCAATGTCTGTTGCCCGTGTCGATACTCTTTTTCCAACCGAAAGCTGACATGCAAGTAGTTTAATCTGTTGAAATAGCAGTATGGGATTCAAAAGCGTTAGCGCCATGGAGGGAAGCGCCGTCAACACCATACCGTAACGGCCAAGATAACGGTGAATGCCTGGACGAGGCCAGTTTAATCCGGGGTGTTGCTCACCGCCTTCGCCAAACTGATTAACGATATATCTTTTTAATAGCCAGGCACTGAAAAAGTGTACAGAAAAGTACAAGCCCAACTTAGCTGGAACCGACAAACGGAACTGCCAGGCCCATTGACAGAGCAGCTGCACACCTATAGTTATGCATACTGCCATCACCATGGGGATCAGCCAGGTAAATGCAAACGCCTTATGCCGGCTTGATACTAACTCTTTCGCCATACTCTTTATTCCTTTACCTGATATTCAATAAACTGCTTACTGCCTGGCTGACACTCTAGCCATCCACGTAAGTCGGCACAATAGTTCAACAATAACAAGATATAAAGAACCATATTTTGATACTTAAACTTACACATTGTGATACCTTGATTGCTTATTATCCCGGAGTAATAAGAATGACCAAGGAGCTGAACAAGCACGTCGTCAGGCGCTGTCTTGATAAAATTAAATCACAATTAAAGGCCAGGGAGTTAACCTACCAGGACGTTGCCGGGTTGTTTGATGTGTCAGAAAATACCGTGAAGAGAATGCTGAACCAGGATGATATCAGCCTGAACAGGCTGTTAACACTGGCAGAACTGTGCGGCCTGGACGCCGCTGAACTACTGGGTAAGAGTGTAAAGGATACACCTGCACACACCTACTTTACGGCGCGCCAGGATCAGGCCTTTGCAAAAAATCCACATTTGTTAAGCTACTTTTCCCGGCTGTTTTATCATCAGCAGACAGTAGAACACATTGCCACTGAGTTTAATTTGAGCGCGCTTTCCAGTTATCGATATTTACGGGCGCTTGAGGATATTGAGCTTTTAGCATTACACCCCAATAACCAATTCAAATTTTTAGTACATCCACCATTGGGGTTTGCACCAGATAGCCTGGTAATAAAGCAGTCAGTATGTAAACACATGTCGCAAACACTGGACGCTGTGATGGCCCCGGCGAGAACGCCAGAGCATCATGTCTTAATTAAGCCGATGAAGATACCGCCCATACTACGGGATAAAATGTGGCAGGAATTACAAGATAGCGTCAGCAAATACGCCCACATAGCAGAGCAGGCCTTTGCGCAACACAGTGAGCAACCTGATTTTCAGGTCACTCTGGTTATGCACCCGCTCAATACCGACGTATTTAATGAAGCCCCCATCATTGCGTTGGACTAGCGCCCTGGGGCTTATCCTTGTTGAAATGGGTAAATGGCGCCCAGGTTCAGCAGCTGCGTTAGTTCATCCAGTGCCTGCTGACTCTCAGTTAACAAACTTGGATCAGCCAGGTCAGCCTCACTCAGCCTGTCACGGTAATGCCTGTTTATCCAGTCTCTCAAGCGCTGATAGGTGTGTTCATCCAGCAAGCATGCCGGATTCACCGCATTGAGCTCTTGCTCCGATAACGTCACTCTTAGTCGCAAACAAGCCGGTCCACCACCATTTTGCATACTTTGCTTGAGATCCATATATATTACTTCGCTGATCGGGTTACTGGCCTGACACAGCGCCGACAGATATTGCTCAACTTTCCCCACGGTCTGGCATTCCCCCGGCGCGATGATGGCCATACCGCCTGAAGGTAAACTGACCAGCTGGCTGTTGAAGATGTAGCTTTTTACCGCTTCTTCAACACTGATATCGGCATTCTTTACCTCAATTAGGTGAAGTGGCCTGTCACCCCGATATGCGGAGTTTATCTGTTCAATCACCTTTTGCTGTTGATAAAAAGCTTGCTCATGAAACAGAAAAACATTCTCATTGCCTATGGCTATGACATCGTTATGAAACACACCCTGATCGATCACTTCAGGGTTCTGTTGAATAAATAAGATGCTCTGTGGGTCAAGCTGGTGACTTCGCGCTACCGCCTCAGACGCCTGGCGAGTTTGTCGCGCGGGGAACAGCTGTGGCTTAACCTGAGTCAGAGCATCTTCACCATAGACAAATAACGCCAGCCCCTGATGTCCGTAGCTGTCAGCCAGTCGTGTATAGTTAGCAGCCCCTTCATCTCCAAACATCGGATGCTGAGGCAATGCGTCATGATGGCTGAAATAGTCTTTGTTGTTAAAAATACTTTTTAAAATCTGGCTGGTCTGAGGCGCTTCGATAGCCCGGTGCAATTTATTGTTTAAGTTTGCAGACGTAAGGTGCACTTTGCCATCTGCACTATCGCAACTGGGTGATACCGTCGCCGCATTCGCAGTCCACATCGAAGACGCTGAGTAACAGGCTTTGAGCAACTGAGGCTGCGATTTTGCAGCCTGGCTGATCACCTCTGCGTCTGTGCCACTAAACCCACATACTCTGAGGGTACGCAGGTCAGGACGAGCATTAGGCGCTATGACGCCCTGGTGTAAACCAAGTTGAACCAGGTGCCACATTTTTTCGAGCCCCTGTAATGCCGCCTGTTTTGGGTTGGATACTTTGTTGGCATTAGATTTGGATGCCACATTGCCATAAGACAATCCCGCATAATTGTGTGTTGGGCCGACCAGGCCATCAAAATTTACTTCGTAATAGTTCATGTTGCCCCCTTTTGGTGCAGAGCGCCTTTGTTTTGCTGAGCATTGCACCAGATTGGTTATTCTTGTTCTGTTTTCAACTTAGAGAATGAAATAAAAAATCAATACTATTCATAAGGTTACTATTATGCCTATGCACGTTAGCTCAAAGGTAAGTTCAAAACCTGTGCCAGCAGACAAAGCTTCTATAAGTTAGTCGTAATTCAATCAATATGACAAAAATTTGAGCGTGAAATGACAAAAAGAAAACAGTCGTGTGAGGGGCAATTAAATTAGCTGTTTTAAGTACAGGCTGAGTGCGATACACCACACTCAACCCGGGGATCTTTAAAAATTAAGCGCTAAGCGCGTATTCGTTAAACGTCAATTACCACTTTGCCCATCGCCTGACCACTTTGCAGTCGCGCATGCGCAAGACCAGCTTGCGACAACTCAAAATCTTGCTCATCCAACACGGGTACAAGCGCTCCGGCTTCAACTATGGTTGTCAGGGCATTCAGGATCTGGTGATGATCTTCACGTTTATGGTTATGCAGCATAGGGATCAGCATAAAGACCACGTGCAAAGACAGTCCTTTAAAGTGGGCAACTGACAAGTCAAGATCCACCATAGCCACAGTCGAAGCGACATGGCCGTTCAATGCGGCGGCTTCGAACGAGTTGGCCATATTGGCGCCGCCCACTGAGTCAAAGACCACATCGAATCCTCTGCCGTCGGTATGTGTGGCCACATAATCTGCAACTTGTTCAGTTTTATAGTTAATCGGTACCGCGCCCAGGCGACTGATCAGCTCAAGTTGAGCATCGCCGCCACCGGTCGAGTATACTCGTGCACCAAAGTGTTTAGCTAATTGCACGGCAACGTGTCCAACACCGCCAGAGCCGCCATGTACCAGCACTTGCTGGCCTGCCCCTATCCCGGCCCGCTGCAGCCCTTCATAAGCCGTGATCCCTACTAAAGGCAAAGCAGCCGCTTCTCGCATGCTCAGATTACCGGGTTTACGCGCAATGAGTCGGGCATCGGCCAACATAAATTCCGCCAGTGCGCCTTGTAAGTCAGCCAGACCACCGGCACACCCGTAGACTTCGTCTCCTACGGCAAAATCCGTTACACCCTCTCCAACTTCAACCACGGTACCCGCAAAGTCCATCCCGAGTACGGCTGGTAAGGCCGGTGACAAAGGCAAGGCTTCACCCATGGTACGTATCATCGTATCAACCGTGTTGACGCTGCTTGCCGCTACTTGCACCAGAACATGACCTGCCACTACTTGAGGTTTAGCCACGTCGGTTAAGGAAAATGCTGCCTCTTCACCATATTGATTTAACACCATTGCTTTCATAATTATGCTCTCCTGTATTGATGACTAAAACTATACTTGCCTTTTTATTTATTGATAATAGACTGAATTTAATAATCACTTTATACATTTTGTTAATAATGAACATTGAGCATCTCAAGTTGTTTGTGCGCATCGCTTCCACCTGTAACATTAGCCAGGCAGGCCAGGATCTGGGGTTGTCAGCCGCTGTCGCAAGCAGCCATATTAGTAAGCTCGAAACCGACCTCGGGGTCAGACTGCTACATCGCACAACACGCAAAGTATCTTTAACCGAAGAAGGGCTGGCGTTTTTGCCCCATGCCGAAGATGTGCTTAATGGGGTCGAGGCCGCGCGAGCCGCCATTGGCGCCGGCAGTACAAAGCCCAGTGGAACGCTGAGGTTAACCATGCCAGCATCCTTTGGCAGAATGCACATTTTGCCTGCTCTGCCCGGCTTTTTTGCCCGGTATCCGGAAATTAAACTCGACCTGAAGCTATCTGACACCATTTCCGATTTAGTCGAGGGCGGCTTTGATCTCGCGATACGTAACAGCGCACTCAAAGACTCTACACTGGTTGCCAAAAAGCTATCCACCGACACCCGATTACTCTGCGCCTCACCGGATTATCTGGCCAAAAATGGGCATCCGGAACACCCAAGAGACCTGCTGGAACATGCCTGTATTACCCTAGCCGGGTTAGAACATTGGTCCTTTCAGACGCCTCAAGGCCATCAAACCATTAAAGTGCAAGGCCAGCTACGTGCTGATAACGGAGACGCCATCAGAGAGGCCTGTCAACTGGGGCTCGGGATCACCATTAATTCCCGCTGGAGTGCCTATAAAGCATTGCGTTCGGGTCAACTTGTTGAGGTACTACCTGACTATCCGCTCGAATCTAATACCGCTATCTGGCTGGTGTATCCCAGCTCCCGATTATTAGCGCCCAAAGTGCGCGTTTTTATCGATTACCTGGTGAGCTACTTTGGTGAAATCCCCTATTGGGAAAAATAATTTGCTGCGCGTGAACCTTTTTACATGCTGCGCCGTCTTGTAAGAAAAGCCCAAAGGAATAGCATGGAACCATCAAAGGCCGCATTACTGGTATTGTCTGCCCAACAGGGTAACCGGCGTGCGTTCGAAACCTTATGCGAAGCGTTTTATCAGCCAAGCTGGCGGTTTGCGATGAAGCTCAGTGGCCAAAGTGCCAGTGCCGATGATATCTGCCAGGATGTCTGGACTAACATCGCCAAAAAGCTCAATCAGCTCAAAGAGCCCAGTGCATTTCGTGCCTGGGTGTTCCGCGCAATTTACCGTCGCTTTGTCGATCTTAAACTGGCAGAACATCGTTTCGAAGAGACCCAGCCGACGCAGGCATTCGAGACACCGGATCTGGATACCTCGCTGAGTATCCTGACGCTGATAAACCGGCTGGCCGATGAAGAGCGCCACTGTGTGTACTTATTTTACTTAGAGCAAATGTCACTCAGAGACATTGTCAATATATTGGATGTCCCTCAGGGCACCGTTAAATCAAGATTAAACCGCGCACGGGCACAATTGCGTGCCATGGTTAACGAGGAGCAAACAGCATGAATTTAGACAAAGAAATAAGTAAAGCATTACAGCAAGAACAAAATCAGATAGATCCCATTCTTGCTCAGGAAAAAGGCCTGTTCACTATGCTGGGTAACGTGTATCAGGGCAATACCCGTTTCTGGGTGATCCTGGCTTCAATCAGCGCCCTGCTGATCACCATCGGCTTTGTGTACAGCGGCTATCGGTTTTATATCGCCACCGCAGTCATGGATCAGGTATTCTGGGCTGTATGGTTTATCACCGGATTGCTTGTACAGATCGCCACCAAACTTTGGATTTTCATGGAAATGAATCGTCAGAGTGTCCTCAGAGAAATAGCGCACCTGGCAGTAAGACTTCAAGCCAAATAATTATCGGGCCCTGCCTTTAGCGCGAAACTGTAGACGGGGCCTTATCACATACTACTTTGCCAAATACGCTGGCATCAACTTCAAGACAGTGCAATCCATCAGATCTCGATATCACTGCATCACTGCATCGCTTTTCATGCACCACAGGCTGACCGTTGGGTTCAACCCGGTAACGTCCGCCTTTACACAGGGCGAGTGCTTTATTATGCCAGCGCGCCAACAACGAAGTGGTGTCGTCTTCAGAGCCGGACACTGACACAATATAAACACCAGCCTCTTGGGTATCGGTTACCGCTATTTTTGGCCCGGCCAGTGCCACACATTTGAATGACACTACCAGAGCAACGGCCATCCCATGTGCCATCTTTTCTAATGTCAGTGCCTCTTTGATCTTAAAATCCTTATTCACGCTCAGTGATTTGCTCCCCATTCAGGTTGAGTTGTCTGGGTGGGTGCTCAGGCTTGGCGTAGCTCAGTCGGCCAAGCCTTCGTGTTTCATGATAACTATCCAGTCCGGAAATGGCCACGGTATTCAAAGACTCAATGTCGATGTAGCCATCCGCTTTAATGCTATCTTGCGGCAGTTGAATATCAATGATCTCTCCGATCACTAAGATAGTGCCATTGATCTCCAGTTTCTGTACTTCTCGTAATGCCAGAGCAAATTTCAACTGACTTTGTGCCACATAAGGCGCTGTGATGCCATCAACCTGCTGCATGTCCAGTCCGACCTCTGAAAACTCAGACACGCCCGGGGCGTACCGCGCCGAGGTTTGGTGGGCTTGCTGCCAAATAGTCGAATTAACATGGTTTAGCGTGTAATGACCAGTGGCCCGGAGATTGCTCAGTGTATCTCTGGGCACTGTATCTGGGCGGATGATCATGCCTATCAGCGGCGGATTTGCACCGATATGAAAGACCGAGCTGACGATTGCCAGATTAGGGTTACCTTGTGTATCCTGGGTACCGACCAGATTGGCACTTTTAAATCCAGACAAGCTGTTTATCAGTCGTGCCCTTACCCGCTCTTGCATATTGGCTATGTCTTCCCGGCTGAGCTGTTTGATCATCTTTATAAATTCCTCATTTTTCGCTGTTTCTGTGTGCTGTTACGTTTGTTTTGACGTCAGCATTAAAGCTGTTCGATATGGTCGAGCAAGTATTGAGCGCGTGTGAGCACGGCCTGCTTATCTTCATCAGACTTTTTCAGCCAATTGCTGTACACCATTTTTGTACGCGGGTTACTGGCGAATTGAGTATGGTGCTGCTGCATAAAATGCCAATACAGGGCGTTAAGCGGACAAGCAGACTCAGAGACCGTTTCAGTCACTTTGTAAGCACAGTCGCCGCAGTAGTCACTCATTTTTTTAATGTAGTTTCCGCTGGCTGCGTAAGCCTTGGAGCCAACAATGCCCCCATCGGCAAACTGGCTCATACCCCGGGTGTTTGGCATTTCCACCCACTCTATGGCGTCGATGTAAATCCCCAGGTACCAGGCGTCCACCTGATCTGGGTCTATGCCAGCCACCAGACAGAAGTTGCCGGTGACCATCAAGCGTTGAATATGATGGGCATAAGCAAAGGTCAGAGATTGTGTGATAGCGTGACTGAGACAGCGCATTTTGGTCTCGCCCGTCCAAAACCAGGCAGGCAAGCTGCGTGTGGCCTGCAAATGATTGAGCTCAGCATACTTTGGCATATTGGCCCAATAAATGCCCCTGACAAACTCGCGCCAGCCAATGATCTGGCGCACAAATCCCTCTATCTGTGCCAGGCTGATGGCCCCCTGAGACTGCTCAAATGCCGCAATCGCTGCATCTACCACCACTTTAGGGCTGAGAATTTTGGCGTTAATGGCAAATGATAAGCGAGAATGATACAAACTCCAGCCCCGATCCTCACCCAGCTCGATCAGTTTGCCTGTCATGGCATCCTGAAAGCGCCCGAATGACGGTAAACAATGCTGGCAGAAAAACGTCAGTAACGACTTCGCCTGCACACGGTTAACGGGCCACAGCAGATGCTCATCTGCCTGCCCCATGGTTTTAACCTGATGCCGCTTGAGCCGCGCCAAAATATCACCAACATCGTTAGCAAACACCAGCGGCTCAGGTATCTCAGCAAGATCGGCCGCTTTTAGCTTGTTGCGGTTGTCACTGTCGAAATTCCATTGTCCGCCAAGCGGTTCTCCATCAACCATAAGCACATTAAACTCACCGCGCATCTTGCGGTAAAAATGCTCCAGCCGATGCCGTTTATCGGGCTTAAAGTAACTGCTAAGCTGCTCATTAGCCAGATAGAAATGTTCAGTATCATAGACACTCGAAGTAACTGACAGTGTGTCACTAAACTGTGCCAACTGAGTGCGCAACCGATATTCATCCGGCAACTGATAGGCAAAGTGACCGATATTGTGCTCCCTAATCAGGTGGGTCAGTAGCTCAGGTAGCGATGCAAAGTCCCGCGTATCATCCAGTGTCAGATGTAATACATGGTGCCCAGCCGACTCAAGTGTCTGTGCGAATGCTTTCATTGCAGCAAAAAACGCGCATATTTTCTGGATATGGTGCCGAGTGTAATTGGTCTCCTGATGCAGTTCGGCAATAACATAAAGTACCTCATCGGACTTTTCTGTATACCAGCTATGACCTGCATTAAGCTGATCGCCCAGGATCAATCTAAGTTGTTTACTCATGTGTTTCTCTGTTTTTTTGCCTGTTGCCCGCACACCGTTTGGAGCAATATTTCACATTGGGCCAGTCTCGTTGCCATTTTTTGCGCCAGGAAAAAGGACGCAGGCAAACCGGGCAGGTTTTTTCTGGTAACTGGGATTTCTTCATACCTTAGCTCGGACGTACGTGTCGTTTCAGGATCCGCTGGGCTTCTTTTTTCACTTGAGGCCTTTTGCGCCATTGCCACAGTAACTCCTGCGCAGCTTTATAGCTTAGCTTTAAGTCGACAATGGGCTCAGGATAATCCTCACCAAGCACCACGCCATACATTAGCTGCTCCATCGGCGACAGCTCCCAGGGTTTATGAACCAAAGGAGCTGGCACATCTTTGAGTGCCGGTAACCAGGTTTTGACGAACTCTCCTTGCGGGTCTTTTTCTTCGCCCTGCTTAACCGGACTATAAATGCGAATGGTGTTAATGCCTGTCACACCTGCCTGCATCTGAAACTGGCTGTAGTGAATACCCGGTTCGAAATCTAAAAAGACCCGGGCAAGATGCGCAACACCCAAACGCCAGTCAAGTTCTAGGTGATGGCATAAGAAGCTCACCAGCATAGCGCGCATACGGAAGTTGATGTAACCCGTGGCGATCAGGCACCGTATACAGGCGTCCACCATAGGAATACCAGTATTACCCGTTTCCCAGGCAACTAGCCTTTGTTGCGCTTCCTCTCCGGTACAGCGAGGCAAGTGATCATAACCCCGATTAATGTGCCGAAACTCCATGTCACATTCGCTTTCGAACTTCTGAATGAAATGACAATGCCAATGCAGCCTGGAAGAAAAGGCCACCAGAGTGCGACGCCAGCCCACCATTTGCCAGTGATCTAGCACACTCTGGTACACCTGACGCAAACTGATATTACCCCAGGCCAGATAAGCAGACATACGTGAACACGCCTGCTGGCTGAGTAACGGGCTGGATAAACTATAGGCATACCCTTTACCTCGTCCCTGGTAGAACTCGGCTAAAATACGGTGTGCCTGAGTTTCACCACCTGGCTGAAAAGTTCCCGGCGGTGCATTAAAGCGTTGTTGAATATCGCTCAGTTGAGCACAAGTCGTGTCTGTTGAAAACCAATTTACTTGTGACAAATCAGGATCAGCACAGCGTTCACGCATAGTTTTTTGCCATCGCTTATCCCAATTTTGCCGCTGTCTAAGCCCTCTTAATACTGCGCCACAACGAGACTCAACCCAGTTAATCTCCATCGCCGCGCACCAGGTTGCGACTGCCTTGTCCCGTTCAAACGTGTTCGCCAGACCGATTTCCTGATGAGAGTACAGTCCGGCGATTTGGTAGGTCTCGTGGACCTGCTGTAAAGCGTCTAATGCTGGTTTGTCCGATACCCATAAAGACCCGTGCGGAACCCGCCCATTGATGTCCTGTAAAGACTGCAAAACAAACTGCCAATGGCGAGCTGAATAATGTGGGTCGTCCAGTAACATGGGTTCAAAGCAATATAAGAGTAGTACGGGATGACCGCTTTGAATGGCCTGACACAAAGGCGCGTGATCGGATAACCTTAAATCACGCTTGAGCCAGACGACCGCCACACTCATACGTCTTCCTCAGCAAACGTGGGCCAGTCTGCTGCATCCACACTATCCACAGATGAAACGCTCTGCTCACCGCGCCACTTTTGCACGAACAGACCCTGCTCGTCATACAATTGAACCTGTTTTTCAATATTAAAATGGCGCCCACCACGCGGGTCGACACCCACCCCAGCTATATACTGCCAATTGCCCCAGTTTGAAGCGACATCATGATCGAGCAACTGCTGCTGGAAGTAGGCAGCACCATAACGCCAGTCCAGCCCCAGTTCATTCACAAAGTAACTCGCAGCAATTTGCCTGCCCCGGTTTGACATGTATCCCGTTTCATTAAGCTGATTCATCAGTGCATTCACCAAAGGCGCAGGCGTATTGCCCTGACACCAGCGCGTATAACGTTCAGGCATAAAAGTGGTTAAGGGTTTAGATTTGGCCAGCCCCTGAAATCGAAAAAGTTGCGGCCCAAGCTTTAGGCAAAGCCACTGGAAATATTCACGCCACAGCAGTTCAAACTTGACCCAATAGGTCGACTCGTTCGCCACAACCTGTTTTTCAAATGCTTCTGTCGCCCACCAAACCTGGCGCGGCGACAGATTACCTAACGCCAGATAGGGACTCATTTTGGTTGAGTTGAGCCAGCCATCCAGCGCGTTGCGGGTTTCTTTGTATCTGCGGGCCACACCACTGTCGAAGTAATCCCTAAGATGAGCTTGCGCGGCTTCCTCCCCGGCGGGAAAGTCCAGTGGCACTCTGGTTTCAGTCAACCGATCCTGGCGCTGTGCGTGCCACTGATGCAATATGCCCTGCTCGTTGGCACTGCTTGCTGTGATAAGGGGGGCAGGTAATCGCGATGGGTCGAAGCGACACGATGTTACTACCGACAGAGGCGCTTTTTCTACGCGTTTTCTGAACTGAGTAAAGTTACCTAAATCGCGACTTACAGTTTGTATCTGGGTGTGTTCAAACAAAGTATGCTGCCAGAAGCTGTGCAACGGGACAGACCCCAACTCGCTGCGCATTTTTTGCACGGACTTGCGTTCATAAAGCCCTACCTGTTCGGCGCAAATCACCTGATCTATCTCGTGTTTTGCTACCAGGTGTGGCAAAACCTGATGTGGTTCACCTTCAACAACCAACAAACTATGACCGCAGCTTTGTAGTTGGCTGCTGAGTGTTAACAGTGAATCAGCAATGAATGTTGCCTGCCTGTCACCGAGCAACTTGCAATGATAGTTAGTCTGTATGCGATACCTTGGGTTTATCACATACACAAACAGAATGTGATCACTGTTTTGAGTGGCAAAATCGAGTGCCAGATTATCATCCAGCCTGAGGTCTTGAGTAAACCAGTAAAGCGTTCTTTTCACGCGCAGCCCTGTTGGATTATTAGCATGCCTTGTTTTACGGAATGCGCAGAGAAAAAGTTCAATAGCGAACTTTCATTATTTATTGAAAGTTCAATAAATTCTGCGTTATGCTATTTACTAGTGGACTAAATAATAATCAACAACAGGAACTTGCACTATGAACAAACTCGCCGTCGCCGTGCTTGTAGGCGCAACATTTTCGGGCCATGCCGCCCAGCACCAACACGAATACCACTATACAGAAATTGCCGGGAAGAAAATCGCCTATGCGTGCCAGGGCGAAGGCAAAGTCACCGCCCTGCTGGTATCCGGTATGGGCCTGGATGCACACACAACTTATAAAAATACCTACCACAACGCCAACCCCAGAGGCTACCGGCTGTGTTTTTACGACCGTGCAGGCTATGGCGAAAGCCAATATGACAACCCCAAAGTCAGGACTATGGCCGAACTGCGTGATGAACTGGCCGGACTTATCGAACACCTGAAGGTCGACTCGCTAGTACTGGTGCCTCATTCTTTCGGCGGATTTGTCGCGCGTGCCTATGCAAGCAAATATCCGGATAAAGTGCACGGCATGGTTCTGATAGACACAGCCCATGAATCCTGGTACGACGCGATGAAAGCACAGATGTCAAAACCTGGCTGGGACACAATGAAGATGATTATTAACTGGGAGCGCGAACATAATTCATTCGAAGATTTTGAAGAAGCCTCCAGCCACTCTGCGCTCTATAAAATAAAAGCAGACTTGCCTGTTACCGTGCTTTCTCGTGGTATCCCGCACGTCACAATCAGGCAAACCAAAATGAGCTACCCGGATATAGACGTTTACACGCAAACCTGGAATGACGCACAAAAGAAACTGGCTACGCTGAATCAACACACCAAAGCGGTAACAATGAAATACGCCTCACACCTGTTTGATGAGTCAGACCCCTGGATTGCGATAAAACACATAGAAGCCATGGTAGCGAAAGCCAAACTCTGAGTATTCATTACCTCATACAGGGCACTATTCAGTGCCCTGACCTATGTGCCAGCCCGGAGTAAACAACAGCTAGTCTGCGCGGTGTTTTTTCACCGCCCGATAGCCCAGCAAGTAACACAATCCGACAAGCAACCAGGCAACACCAACCCACAATACTGTATTGCTGATTTTTTCAGGATGACGAACAAACAACTGAATTGGCAATAAACCACGAATAATGCATACCAGCGCAATGCTATATATCCCGACATTAAGCAAGGGTAATCGCCGCATGAGTCCGGTTGCAGAAAAAGCATAGCAGCCCAGCACAATAAAAATTGCAGACGCCGCGATGGTGGCTAAAGGCGCCAGCATAGTGCCTGCCTGCGCCGACTCTACAACAAAAGGCGGTGCCATTTGCGCGGAATAGCACTGTGGACCGAAATAAATACAGGATAAATGCGCACCAGCAACCAGCCAGGCGCTCAGCGCAGCAAACAACAATAAAGCGATACCATATCGACGACCCATGCAGGCAAGCTCCTTATATAACCTAGACTTAGAATCAAACATCCAACGAAATATTAACACATCTTGTTGTCGAAAAACGCTATAGTTAAGCCAGTTTCAATTTGATCAGGCAAACAATGAAAGCAAATTTTTTACCTGTCGTGCTAGCAACGGCTATTTTGAGCACAGGCTGTCAAAGCACCTCAACCAATACGGCCTCTGAAAAAATGTCGGAAGATAATCAAACGCTACGAGTAGCGACCTTTAACGTCAGTATGGAAGCAACCAATTACGATATGACAAACCACACAACGCCATCGGATAATGCATTAACCGTGGCGTTAAAAAGTGGGGACTTTAGTCAAATCAACAATATCGCTGAGATCATCCAACGTACCCGACCTGATATTATTCTGCTAAACGAGTTCGACTACATTGCAGATCCTCAGCAAGGCATTCACCTGTTCCAGCGTGATTATCTTGAAGTATCTCAGAACGGTTTTGATCCAATTAAATATCCCTACGTGTATCTGGCACCGGTTAACACTGGCGTAGAGACGCCGTTTGCTGGCGACAAAAATGCCCGCCTGACACATTATGGCTTTGGCAAATATCCTGGCCAATATGCCATGGTGTTATTATCCAGGTATCCCATTCAGCAGGATCAGATCAGAACTTTTCAACACTTTCTGTGGAAAGATATGCCAAACAATCTGATGCCAACGCAGGCGGATGGAAGCAGCTGGTACTCAAAAGAAGAGGTCTCGGCCATGCGCTTGTCATCCAAGTCGCATTGGGATATTCCGGTACAAGTTTGCAATCAGCAGATCAACGTATTAGCCAGTCACCCAACGCCCCCCGTTTTTGACGGACCCGAGGACAGAAACGGTAAGCGTAATCACGATGAGCTCAGGCTGTGGAAGGATTACATTAGCTCAACCGGTAACGCCTACATATACGACGATATGGGTCAACGCGGTGGATTTGCCGCTCAGTCATTTGTCATTTTAGGTGATTTAAATGCCAGCTCTGTCGATGGCGACGCATACCCTGGTGCGATTGATCAGTTACTGAAACATCCGCGTGTGAATCATTACCCGGCTCCTACCTCTGAAGGTGGACGACTCAATAAACCGGATAACAAACATGCTGCATCACATACCGCACACTGGGGCATGCGCGCAGACTATGTGTTACCGTCTGCCAACCTGACCGTCAGTGACAGTGGTGTATTTTGGCCTGCAAAGAACCAGGCTGGCGCAGAGCTTGTAGCCGACAGAGCATCCTCTTCTGACCACCGTCTGGTATGGGTCGATATCACGCTGCCGGACACACATTGTGACAACTAGCAAGACAGGCTAACGGGTTTGGCTGTTTTTGGCTAAGGCACAATGAATATCAGTGCCTTACCAACCCTCACACAATGTACAAGAAAGCCATTAGCAGCTTTAACTGATTTGGCTTTCTCTAAAACGACCTTCTGACACCATCGAATTCACAAGGCGCTTTTTGAACATATAATCCAATAATTCAAACGATCATAATTGCAGGTTAGGTCGATCCACCTGATCCGGCAAAGCACTCTAGGCGAAGTTAAAATCAACGCCCTGTGCTATGATCACAACCGTTCAGAATGTCGCCCTTCGAAATAGGCCGTTTTTAGTTTATCTATCACACTCGTGCTGACCCAATAAATGTTTGAAATACCGCCAGGCTCATTATATCGACCAAAAAAGAGGTATTTGCCATCTGGTGTGACACGCGGTACGGTTTCGGAATGGGGTGTATTAATAAGGGTGCCCAAATTTACGGGTTCAGACCACCCGCCGTTTTCCTTTCTGAAATACACAAATAGATCGCTGTCTTTTCTGCTGGCATCCTTTCTGTGTCTTGCATTTACCAGCAAGTAATCATTATCTGGTGACATAAAGCCATGGATCCCAAACGCGATATCCATTGGCCTGGGTGGCGAGATATGTCCGGCATTATTTTCGGCAATATACATCTTTCGTTGTTTCATGTTGGTAAAGATCAAATCGCCATTTCTCGCCTGGTTAAAGTCAGACAGGCGGCCAGTATTCAGTGACAACTCCCACCTTTTAGCGTCTTGGCTGCTTTTATTTCGAGATACGTACCAGATGCCAGAGTCTTTTGCATTGGCTTCACGCGCGGTAAAGTACACTCTGTCTTCATTCAAACTCACATAGGGGACCAACTCATAAGCCATTTTGCCCTGGGTGAAATTCGCTTTTTCAGGTTTTGTCCAGCGTCCTCCTGCCAGCTTTGTATGGTAAATCTGTGGGTAGGTATCTGCTCCCTCAACCACATCTAAAGCGGTAAAGTACATTTCTCGCAGATCCGGAGAAAACGACACCCCAAACTCATATCGACCTTCAAGAGATACCAGATCAGGGGCAAACTGCTTTGGCTGAGTGCCTGGCGGTTTTTGACCCAACCATAATGTATCACTGATTTGGATTGGCTCTGCGGCACTAACATCAGCGACCATCGCACTTACAACAAATAAAGATTGTAAAATAGTTTGGCTTATTTTCATGGTTTTGCCCTTAAGCTCTTTAATACCTAAGGACAATGTATCAGGTTTAGTACAATACTCCGTGTAAACTAATGTAAAACCTGTACCCACAAATTTTTATCTGAACATGTGAAAAATGCTCGTAACTCCATAGCATAGATCTTCTTTGGCAATACCATGGATAGCGTGCTTTACTTGCAAAAACTACAGCAAGCACTCGCCTGAAAAGCAGCCAGCCTTCGATAAACCAGCTTGTATTTGAACTTTATGACTTGGTGTAGGTCTTCAATCGCTGCTCCAACTCTTCAGCGAAGCAAAACCCCAGAGTTAACGGATAAGCGTACCCATTTTCATTAATGTAAAACAGTGCCGGAAAGCCTGTTACCTGAAGCTGTCGTGCTAAATCTAAATGCTGCTGAAATTGTGCTTCAGTTTCAGCAGCGTGCAATACCGATTCAAACTGCACGCCGTCCAGACCAATGGCCGTTGCACACCCAACCAGAGTGGCATCTAACGAAGGGTTTTTAGCTTGCTGATAATAGGCTGCCTGAATGGCCTTGGCCATGTCCATTGCGCCATGCTCTTGTAAACCTTGCTCTCTCAGGCTTTGTGCAGCAATGACCGCTCGACAAGCCTGATAGGTTGCACGCACAGGGGTGTTAAGATGCCAAAAGTCATGATTAAAAGTAACCGATGTTCTGCGCTCTATTTCAACCCAATATGAAGCAATCGTATCTTTTAAGCTCTGCGCCATGGGCTGCGTCGTATCTGGTGCCAGTCCCCCCATTACCCAGCTCACCTGTGCATCGGGATAAGGAGTTAAAAACCGCTCTAATTCAGGTTGAAATCCGTAGCACCAGCCACACATAGGGTCCATTACATAGATAAATTGCATTGTTTTCTCACTTTGGTGTATTACCCGACGCAACCCTGTTGCAGATCAAGCGTGCTCCGGGCTGGCTTTCAGTACTTTTGGAGGCAGGTAAATCGTAAACTCGTTGACTGGTTCCACTAATACACTGTGTGGCTTTTGCTGCTCCGCGTCAGAGACCAGGCCCAGACGAGAGAGTAAACCAAAGTTCGCGGATTTCAAAATCGCAGAACAAACCTTGAGTTCTTTGTGCCATACGCTGTAGGTGCCCAGACGACCATCACGCCGGTAGTAAAAACCAGTTAAAGGGTGGGTCAGGTAAACAAGCCCTGTTTCTGTGTCAGGAAAGCCAGGTAACTCAATAGGCACATCTTTTTGCTGCATCAACTCAACGCTGGCCGGTGCCCAGTGTGCCGTGGTATGCATCTTATAACGACGGTATACCCCCTGTGATTGGTCATAATCACAATCAAAAACCACTTTGCCACTATACCAGGGAAGCTTCCAGAGCATACTAGGCACAATGCGCGTCCACGAATCAAGTGTGGTACCAAGAAACCAAACACACCGCTCTCCAGATTCCTTGTCTATGATATAGATACGATAGTTGGTTTGCCCCATTGTGTACTTAGGGAAAGGATAAACAGCCGAAGTAAAGTCAACATCGATAAAAGGCACGACAGACACTAACCCCTTTTCCGCGCCATCTATCATCACGGTATCAAGCTTGAAGCGCGCCGGAAATAGACCAGCAAACTTGCTAGCATCAACAGCATACGTAATGATCGCAAAATGCTGAAGCTTACACAGCACATCTATGCCCGTAGGTGCAGGCCTCGGTTTTAAAAAATCTTTGAATGATAAAGAGTCCATAGGTCGCTCCTTCAGTGCACAACAAACGGCCTTGCCATTTCCCCTACAAGGCCGTTCCTTTATCCTACACGCGCCACCAGAATTAGTGAACTTATTGATCGTGCTGGTATAAAACTCGACTCCTACACCACATAATCAACCTGCTGAACCAGGCCAGGTTTACCATTTTCATCGAGATAAAAACCGGACTTACGGATCGCGCCTTGTAACGCCCCATCCGTTCTGATATTCAGAGGCGTATCAGCATTGTGTAGTGCAATTGCACCTATATTGGCGTCCTGGAGTGACATTAACTCGTCCTGCTCTTTGTTTTTGACCCAGACTTTAAGGCTATCAAAAATATCGTCATTTTCATCAATGAAGCCATTACCATCATCGTCATACTGAGTCAGATCGGCAAATCCATTACCACTGAGCGCGCCAAACAGCTCTTTACCATCATCTATCTGATTGTTCTGGTTGAGATCCAATGCCAGATAGCCGTATCCCTTCTTCAGCTGAGCAAAATTGTCTTTATTGCCATCTGCATCAATATCAAAGTCCATACGTTCAGTATCCAGTTCAACAGCGCGATTGGTAAAGCTGATGATCAACGGGTCCTTCATATCAACATTCTCGATGGTTCGCTCATAGCTGGTATGGGATTGGGCAAATACGGATTTAAAGGCAAAACTAATTGTCTGGCCATTTTCCAGCTGAATTTGTCCATCTGCCTTAAAGGCGTTGGCCTGACTCTCGTGCGATAACCGCTCTACGATTACTTCTGTGGCGGGTGCTTGCTCTGACGAAGACATAATCTGTGACATCTCGGCATGCGAGATGTCTTTTCCGACCACAGCGTCATACCACTGTACGTCACTTCCCGCGAGTTTTTCTACCAGTAACTTTAAGATGTACATTCTGGCACTGGTTTGCATATCCAGATCAGTGGCTGTATTGTCTACATCAGCCACCTCGCCCGCCATCCCTTGCTCACCATTACCCAGCTGTGCCGAATTGACGTTCTCAGGCCTGGGCAACTCAGTGATCTCTGTACGCTTTTCATAAACATGACTCTGACCCTCATGCTTGTTACTGATATTGACTTGTGCATTTTCAATTTTCATAGCTCCTCCGCTCCCATCCATGTAGTTTGATATCGGCAAGGAAGAACAAATATTGAGCAACAATTGACAGCAAATGTGTTTATTGGGCCCGAGTATCTCTGTATTGATTTATAGCAGGCAATACCTCGGCAAATTCTGCATCTAACATCTGCAGAACCTGCTCAAACCCATGCTCTGATCGCCAGCCAAGATGCTGCGCCGCCGCGGATGAGTCATATACTCTGTCCAATGAATCGGGTAAAGCCCAGTCGCGTTGTTCAAATGCCGAAAGCAGTCCAGGGCATCTTTCAGAAATCATCTCAGCCGCATTCAGGTATAAGCGTTTGCAGTCAGCGGGGCTAAAAGGCGTTTCGCCAGACACAATAAAGCGCTGAAAGCCTGACAAGCGTTTTTCTACAGCACAAAGGTGCGCACTGGCCACATCCCGGGCATCAATTCCGCGTGTCAACCTGTAAACGGCCATCAAATCTGCAGGCTCGGGGAAACACCGGGACATTTGAAGCACAGTAACAGGTAAATCAAAGCGCTTAGCTATCTCAGCTAATTTTTGCTCTGCCAGTATTTTACTGTGGTGATAAATCGATTTAGGTTGCGGCTGAGTGTTCTCTGTAACCCAACCCGCCACTCCCTCAGGAGTCGATGCATAGCCATACAGTGCGGTAGTGCTGGTAAACACAAAGTGTTTTACACCTGCATCTATACCGGCTAATGCCAACTGCTCTGTCGCATCTACATTGATGCTATGAAACGCACAGTCATCAACACGCCCTACATGTGGTGCGTGTAAAGCCGCAGTATGTATGATGACTTCTACGCCATGCAGCGCCTGATTAAGCAACTGGCTGTCTCTTATATCCCCGACAAAATCGGCTGTTGAACAAGGTGTTTTATCAAACCCAACTACCTGATGGTGCGCCATCAGTTTGATGTAGATGGCGCGTCCAACTCTGCCTGCTGAGCCCGTTACCAGCACTTTCATTATTTCAACCTTATGTGACTATTGAACAAAGAGCAGTTGCGGACTTTACAGCGGTTATTGAGCCACTTCAACAGACAACGCCGCGTCGGTGGACATTGTCTGCACTGTTAGTTGCTAAGTGGCTAGATAAAGGCCGGGATTACTCGCTCGGCCATTAACTGCAGTGTGCTGTTTTCTCTGCGACTGGCAGTCACGACCACAACAAGGTCAAGCTCTTCAATTAAAATGATATACTGGCCCCCGCCCCCCTGAGCCGATGCACTGTAAAACTGTCTGTCACCATTTTTCAACTCAGCGTTCCACCAGTAGTAGCCATAACCTTGTTTTGACACATCTTTGCCACCACCAAACATGTCATCATCGCCCGTATAGAGCTGCGGGCTGACGGCCCTCGCAATGTATTCCCTAGGAATGAGCTGCTCACCCTGCCACACGCCTTTGTTTTGTGCCAAAGTCCCCCATTTAACCATATCCCGTGACGTCATATTGACCCGCCAGCCAGCTTCAGGCAGACCGTTATCGGCGGTTTGCCAGTGATACGCATTGATATCAAGTTTATCAAGTAGTTCTTTTTTAATAAAAGCTTCAGCAGAGCCCGGTACCACAGCATCGATCACATGCATCACCAGCATAGGGTCATCCTGATATTTGAATGTCAGTGAGTCAGCACCAATTGGCGCACTGCGTTCTAACAATGCCTGTGCATGCTGCTGCCCTTTAAGCTGTTTGGAGATTTTTTCTAACGCCTCTTTTTGACTGTCATTAAGTCGGATCCCGGAACGCATGGTGAGTGCCATATTAAGTGTAATTTTATCGCTCCCCTTGGTAAGTTTGCTACGATCCAGCTCCTTTAAAAAACTCACCAAAGGCTTGTCTAAATCGGCCATGCTCAGATAACCCAGCTGGATCGCCCGACCAAGCGCCAGGCCAGTGTATACCTTAGTCGCAGATGCCTGATAATGTGGCAAGTTGATACGGCCACGAGAAAAATAAGACTCGAAAACCAACTGCCCCTTATGTGCAATCAGTAAGCTGTCGAAATGCCCATGAGTGTTATTTTCTATCTCTTTGGCAAGCTTCACCAGCATGTCTTTGCGAATTTTGGTATTTAAGGTACCAACATTAACTCCATCGTCCCTGCGTTCAGGTGATATATCAATAAAAGCCTGACTGAGTTCAGAAACATCCCGATAGCCGCCTTGCAGCTCTGCTGCGGTCGCTTCTGCTGGTTTGGTACAGTTTGCCGCAGCAATGCAGCTCACGCTGCCTAATATGGCGGCAGCAATAAAGTGTGTAGCGAATGTATATTTGGTCATGTTAACCCTCCTGTTATCTACAGGTGGTTAAGCTAGTTAATTTCTTATCATAACACCTGATTTACCCATGACTTCTCAATGACTTTATCTTCATACCGAGATATAAACAGTAAAATCATATAGTTGTAGAAATCAATTCAAAATAAGCCCATCACCCTTCCAACCTTCTTATGCTCATGACAACACCTGTTAAAGTAAAAAACCCTACTTAGCCTTTCCATAGAGCACGCAAAGCTCCCCCAATAAGTGGGTACTGAGATTTCAACTGAAAGCTCAGATAAACCACGCCATGATTCATGACATTGCCGGACTGCTGTTTATTGACTAGACTCCCAATATCGCCACCAATTTACCCCGATATGCTACGCATTATACTTTTTTGCTTATCTGTGTTCTCGATTGATGTATTTTCAAGTAACGACAAGCTAGTGCTGATCGCAGGAGACAACTGGTGCCCGGTCAATTGTCGCGACTCAGACAAAAATAAGGGATTCATGATAGATGTGGCCACAGAGGCGCTCGCCATTTCGGGGTATGAAGTTCGTTATATTGAAATGCCCTGGCTCAGGGCCATTCATCAGGCCAGAGAAGGAAAAATACATGCCATTGTGGGTGCGTTCAAAGACGATGCACCAGATTTTCTCTTTCCAAAAGTGCCCATACTGAGACTCAGCCCAAACACTTTATTTACCCTGGCCGACAGTACATGGATATACAAAAACCAACACTCGTTGAATAAAATTCGCCTCGGCGCTGTGCAGGGATACGACTATGGCCATTTGCTGAATGCATACATCAAATCACATCGTAGTTCTCCCAACAAATATATTACGCTGATAACAGGTGATGATGTCGTGGCACGCAGCCTCAGATTATTAACCAGTAAACGAATAGACGCTTATGTTGATGCGGGCCCTGTTGTCTGGTATCAGGCCAAACAGCTCGGGATCAGTGACAAAATCAAATCTGTTGGTTCAGTCAGCCCAATGGAGCCAGCTTATATCGCCTTTTCTCCGCGCCTGGAAAATAGCGAACAATTAACTTTAGCACTCGACCTCGGTGTCCTCAGACTACAACTGGACGGCCGCCTGGCAAGTATTGCTGAAAAGTATGGGCTCAGAGATGAAAACTACCGATAATCAATTCACCCGCGGTGTATTAATAACTGCTCCTGAATATGCACACTTAGTGCATCTACACACACTTTTACAGCCATGGGAACATGTTTAGAAAAGGGGGTAAGTAAATACACCGGGTTTTCAGGCAAACTTTCATCTGGCAACAATGCGGTTACGTCGGGCAGTTCATTGTGTAAATAGAAACTCGGGATCAGACCTATTCCCGCCCCGCTACGGATCAAAGAGACAGTGCTATGAAATGCGTTCGTGATACAACTCACTTTAGGCCTAAACATCTTAGACTCTCCATTACCTGAGACAAACTGATGGGTGATCGATTCTCCTTCCCAGGCGTTTGCTACATAGGGTGTTTGTTCCAGTGATACCGTTTTAAAACGCGGATGTCCGCACAATACGTCACGAAATACCCCCAAACGTTTTTGTCTGAACGTACTATCTTTTGAAGCACCAATACGTATAGCGATATCAATATTGTGTGCCATTAAATCCAGATGCTGGTCTTCGCAAGTTAACTTAACAATGACGCCAGGATATTGCCGTATCAACTTGGATATAACAGGTGCGAGCAATGTTTCTACTAGCGCATTAGGTGCAGTGATATGAACCTGCCCCTCCGGCTCACTTTGTTGAGCCTGAACATTGTCCCAGGCATCTGCTGCAATCTGATTGAGTGCCTTGCAGGACTCATAAAAACGTTTGCCAGGCTCTGTTAGAAACTGCCGGCGGGTTGTCCGCTTGATAAGCACGACCCCGAGGTCTTGCTCAAGCGTTTTTAAATGCTGGCTGACCACAGATTTTGATAAACCGAGTTTATCTGCCGCACCGGATACCGAACCGGCGTCTACGACATGAGCAAACAACGACATCTTTCCAAGTTGGCGCATTTTGATTGTGTGATTTAACTAAACAGTGTTTTTTATTATCACTGTTTTTCATACCAATTAAAACCTCTACACTGACCTTACTGAAAACAAAATATGCGGAATTACCTAATGACACCACAACAAGAGCTTGACCTTTGCAAAGCAGGTATCGCTGCATGGCAAAATGCATTTAATAGTGGAGATGCGCGTGGTTGTGCTGAGCAATACTCGACAACCTGCACTATGCTGGCGCGGCCAATTGGCGAGTTTAACTCTCGAGAGGACATAGAAACTTTCTGGCACGGTATCATCGAGCAGGGTTTCTGCGATGTCATCTATACCGATGTAGTTTGGGAAAAGCACCCGGAAACAGGTTACTTACTGAGTGCCAACTGGACGATGAACAAAGCCTTTGGCAAAATTCATGCTGAACATTGGGTCGTTGAACAAGACGGTAAAGCCCGCCTGCACAGTGATGAATTTGAGATCCTGGGTGAACGTTAGTTCACCCAGATTACTGCACTACGCAACCGTATGATGCAATTGCTCTTTCGGGTTAGGACCATACTCGTTCTCGCCCGGTTTACTGTCCATGACATAAAACACGATCAACACAATGGGTCCGATAAGCGGGATTAATGAAAGCAGTACCCACCACCCACTGCGCCCGGTATCGTGGAGCCGACGAACGCTCAAGGCAATACTGGGGATGATGATGGCCAATGCGTAAAGACCGCTCAAGAGCCCGAGACCAGCTTCTTCCGAATACAGCCCCAGCGTAACGTCAACCAGACCAAGTACCACAGAGACTAAGATAGAGCACAATATAAACACCCAGTACTCTTTGCGTCTTGCCCGCCCCTTGAATTCAAAATAATTTTTAAAAACAGATAAGTAAATTTCTAACATGATCCCTTCTCCTTATAAATGTTCCTTATTTCACGCACTAAAACAACTGGCGCGTTACCGACGTTTTTTTGCTCTATCAGGTTAGACAATATTTTTGACAAAACCAAGTCAACCGTCCCATCCGCTACTAAAAATACACAAGCGCAATAAAAAACGCGGCGTCCTTTATGGAACGCCGCGCTTTATCAGTATTGCAGCACGATTACTTAAGCGCCTGCTCTACGATCGGATAATGATCCCAGACTTGCTTGTCTGCCAAAGAGCGAACTAACTTCACATATTCTGCATGTGTCCATGCCAGCGGTGTCGCAGAGTTAGTCCCTTCGCCCAACGTGTAGCCAAACGGGTTTACACCAACCCCATCCCAAACCTGCTCGGGGAGCATCAGGCCTTCGTTGGCAAAATGTTCCATGCCTTTGATGTAAGTGTACTTGATACGTTGTACCGCTGTGTCATTCAATGCATTAGCCTGGCTGGCTGCCGCAATCTCGTAGTGGCCTCGTTCACCGGTAAAGAAAGGCCATACCCGACCACGCTGACCGGCCGTGTTCTGACCCTGCTCAGCATAGTTCGTGCCGCGTATTTCGTCTTCACCGTAACCATCGTTACCATAACGGCGGTAGCCCGGATAACTATTCGGGTCGCCGGCAAAGTTAAAGCTATATTTTACGCGCAGATTCTCAGGCAGATTTTCATCTTCATACTCTGGCAAGGTATTGGTAATGCTGCTGGCATCTGCAGCTCTTACGCCATAGCGCACAAGCTCCAGGAACCCGCCATCAATGATCTGCTTTTTATCCATACCCGCACGGCCATTGTTGTCGCTCAGCTTAGTATCCGTATTCGGGTTGGCGTCTTTGCCAATGCGGAAGAAATATTTCCCATCGCTTTGCTTCGAAGGCAGGTTACCCTCAGTGGTGAACATAGTCGATTCCACTTCGCTGTCGTAACGCTTGGCTGTTGCCATATAACGCACACTACCGGCTTTATCTCCGGCCAGTTTCGCAATGTCACTGGCAGCGACCAGGCCCGCGATAATAGCAGCGGTTGTCGACGGTGAGTAACCGTCCTGCTCTTCCCAACGCTCCTGTTGTGTTGCCGGAGGTGTGATCTGAGTGTCGTTCCAGAGGATTTTTGCCAATCCGCCATCGACTAAGAACTCAGCTGCGGGTTGCAACATACGCTTGTACCAGTAAGCAAGCTTCTCATCACTCAGTACGCCAGCCTGCCAGAGTTTCCATGCCAGCATAATCGGCATAGCAGTTTGGTCCAACTGCACGCCTACCCACTCCAGCTCACCGTCAACATGGGTTTTCTGTAAGAACCAGCCCGTGTCACCCTGATTGCCAGGCGTCTTATCAGTAACTTGCACTTTTTCCAGATACTCAAACGCGATCAATGCCGTTTGTGGATCACCCATAGCTAAAAATGCCATCGCCACCTGATAGAAATCGCGCACCCATACCGCTTTATATCCGGTATGACCTTGCTCAGCAGCCACTGTATCACCCCAGGGATTAGATAAAGAGGCGATCAAGGCGCCTGCGTGAGTTTTATCTTCCTGCGCCTTTAACACCAAAGCACTGGTGTAAAGTAGTTTGCCCTGATCGGCCGTATAACCGCTGAGCTTCTGCATAGGCTCAAGGCTACTCAGGTAATCGCGCCAGCCAATCGCATCGCCTTCACCGTTGTAGTGGGCCAGTATTTGCTGATAACCACGCTCCAATGACTGAGCGCCTTCCTCGAAACTCGCGTTTTGCGATTTGCCAAAACTCAGTGCCAGGTCGAATGTCGCCTGCTGATCCACATCACCCAACTCAGCCAGCCAATTTACATTACCGCTTTGCGCACCTGTACTGGTGTAGCGCTGTGCCATTGACTGGCTTGCTTTAAGCTCGGAAAGACCATCGCTTTGACCAGTAAAGCCCACGCTCGCTTGTTTAAAGCCCGTTTTGCTTTGCAGTGTCAGGTAATTATCTCCTTCCCAGGCAACCAGGCCCTGCTCAGTGACTTTCGCAAAATCGTTCAGGCCGTTGTTATTCACATACGGGTTTACGTTAACGAACAACTTCACACCATCCAGCTCAGTTTCCACTTTCGCGCGAACGAACAAGGTTTGCCCGTCAGGGTCGGTGAATATGTGTTTTTCAAGCGTAAAACGGCCTTGCTTGTCTTTGCTGATCACTT
This sequence comes from Pseudoalteromonas sp. PPB1, assembly GCF_015356275.1. Taxonomy (NCBI): domain Bacteria; kingdom Pseudomonadati; phylum Pseudomonadota; class Gammaproteobacteria; order Alteromonadales; family Pseudoalteromonadaceae; genus Pseudoalteromonas; species Pseudoalteromonas sp. PPB1. The sequence goes on from NZ_JACEQV010000006.1 coordinate 216,848, forward strand.
TGTATGCTAAAGACAGCGGACGGCCTTGTGCGTCTTTGTCCAGGTAATCAATACTGACATCCAGTGCGTCTTGCTCCGTTACCGTAAAATCCGGGCCGGTGACAATAAACTGCATGTCTTTGATCTGAGCCTGGTGGATCAGGCCAAACATGGTTTCTGTGATCATGCCTTTGGCAATAGAAAACCACACTTTTGAAACGGTTTTTGTACTTGCCTCTTCAGAATACTGCCCTTGCTTGTAGGCCTCATAAGAGGTACCAATCCCGGTTTTGCCTGAATAGGCCCAGTATGGCTTATCACCCGGTGCGCCCGGCGCGGCTTGCTGTGACTCAACCGCGTTATTCGCGCTACCGCAACCAACAAGCCCGGCGGCAACCAATGCCAGAGTTAAACTAGAAAGTTTTTTCATAAAGTCTCCTTGCGGTGGTGTTATTGTTGTTCGATTTTCACCCGCATTACAGCAACTGCTGCAAGCAAGAACGACACACCACCAACCACTAATGCAAAAATCGGTTGATTATCAAATAGGTTTCTCAGGATCAGGCCAAGTACACTGGCCGCCATCAACTGCGGGATCACGATGAAGAAATTAAATATCCCCATAAATACGCCCATTTTATGCGCTGGCAATGAGTTACTCAGCATGGCGTAAGGCAACGACAAAATAGACGCCCACGCAAAGCCAATCCCAATCATGGGCAGCCAAAGCAGGCTAGGATCGGCTATCATTTTAAAGCTTAATAGCGCACCTGCCCCCAACAGCAGGTTGATACAGTGTGCGCCACGCATGCCCAAGCGATTCACCATTACAGGGATACACACAGCAGCCAGTGCGGCAAAACCGTTATAGGCGGCAAACAGTACACCCACCCAGTCGGCCCCATCGTTATAGGCTTTGCTGGTTACCTCGGTTGTACCGTAGTGAAAACTGGTGACTGCCGAGGTGGTATAGATCCACATAGCAAACAAGGCAAACCAGCTAAAGAATTGCACGACTGCCAACTGGCGCATGGTGCCCGGCATAGTAAAGACATCGTAGATAACGTTATAAAAGCCACCTGAGGTGCTACCACGCTGCTGAAGGTAACCCGCAATTAGCAGGACCAACGTAAAGGATAAAAACAGTCCGCTCAGTAAATACAGCTCTTTTTCCAGCTGCAGCCCAATCACAGCTGCCAGGATCCCCCCACCAATCACGCCGGAAATAAGTGCTGCGCGTGCATAGTTGATCGCCTGATAGCTTTGCTTAGCTTGCGTTTCAACCGCTTCACCGGCAAACTCCGCCAACTGCTGTGGCGTGTACTCCTTTGTTTTAAGGATAGTCCAGCCTACCGCCAGAAATAACACCACACCACCGAAATAGAAAGCATACTTCACAGATTCTGGGATCTGACCCGGCTCTGCGGTATTGCTGATCCCAAACCAGTTGGTCATCATCCAGGGCAAAGCCGATGCCACAACAGCACCAATACCAATAAAGAAACTCTGCATGGCGTAGCCATTGGCACGTTGTTTTTCATTGAGGTTGTCGCCTACCAGCGCCCTGAATGGCTCCATGGTGACGTTGATAGACGCATCCATGATCCACAGCATGCCTGCTGCTATCCAGAGCGTGGGGGAATTGGGCATAAAGAATAGCGACAAAGTCGTCAAAATGGCGCCGTACAGGAAGAAGGGTCTTCTGCGGCCCAGCTTGCCCCAGGTGCGGTCACTCCAGTAACCAATGATTGGCTGAACAATCAAGCCCGTGAGTGGTGCTGCAACCCAGAGAATGGGAATATCATCGACTTTAGCGCCCAGCGTTTGGAAGATACGGCTGACATTACCGTTTTGCAGTGCAAAGCCAAACTGGATCCCCAGAAAGCCAAAGCACATGTTCCAGATCTGCCAGAAACTGAGTTGTGGTTTTTGTTTTTGCATATTAGTTCTCTAGTTCAAAGACCGCACTGGCCAGCGGGGCCAGGGTAATTGTCAGCTGATTATTGTTAAGCGACACCTGTCCATGTTGCTCAAGTCTGTCCACCGCTTTACCTTGCCAGCCCTCAGGTAAAGTTACGGAGACACTTTGGGGGGCGTCTGCATCGAAGTTACTGACCACAACCAGACGCTGAGATTCGCTTTGACGCGCAAACCCCATAACTTTGGTCACCGGTTGTCCGTTTGCTTTTGTCACCGTCGTAGACACTAAATCTCCGTGTGCAATCGCACTGAATGAGGCCATGTTCATCAATTTCTGATAATAGGCACGCAGCGCCTTTTGCTCTTCGCTCAGTAAAGCACCATCAAACTTGCCATGATTCATCCAGGCCTGATGAGCAGGAACGCCAATGTAGTCAAAGATACTGGTGCGACTGGGTTTGCCAAATCCAGCCATCTCGGAGCCGTCTTCACCTACACTCTGGCCAAAGTACAGCAGTGTTGGCGCTTTGCTGATCAAATGGCTGATCACCATAGCCGGCTTACCTTTATTGGCATCGCCTGCAAACTCCGGGCTGGCAATACGTTGCTCATCATGGTTTTCCAAAAAGTGCAACATGTGCGGTGCGATATCTTCTACGCTAGCATGGACATCCAGTACTGCCTGGGCAGTACCTTTGCCTTGCATCAGGGCTTTCAGTGAATCATAAAAGCCCACTTTGTCGTACAGATAATCCATTTTGCCCTGCGCGATATAAGCGCGATAAAGCGTTGGGTTGTATACTTCAGCAAGCAAGAAGGCTTCGGGGTTTTTCATCTTGATTGAAGCATTGAGGAAACTCCAGAACTCAACGGGCACCATTTCGGCCATATCATAACGGAAGCCATCTACGCCCTTATCAAGCCAGTAATAGGTGATGTCGCGGAACTTATACCAGCTGTCTGGGAGTTTTTTATCCTGCCAGAATGCATAGTGGGCACGGTAATCAAGCGTGGCATAGTGTGCCGGCAAGGTTGCAAAATCATAGCTGCCATCGGGTTTTACACCGTAATTAACCTTAACGGTTTCATACCAGTCATGAATATGAGGCTGCGCTTTGCGTGCTCCATTGCCGGTCCATTTGGCCGGGCTTTCAACGAACTGACCATCGGCAAGTGGGTGTCGCTCGCCCCCGAGCACCTGATAATCATCTGAGCTCGGGACACGAAAATCCTGACCAGTTACGTAGTAAAAGTTGTTATCACGGGCATAGGTCTTTGACGTGTCATCGTTCGCACCGAAGTCGCTTACGCCTTGTGGCGCGCTGAGCGATTGATAATTACGAGCGACATGATTAGGGACTATGTCAATCACCACTTTCATACCCGCTTCGTGGGTGCGGTCAATCAGGGCTTCGAATTCTGCCAGTCTGTTGGCAGGGTCAACGGCCAGATCCGGATTAACGTTGTAATAGTCTTTAACGGCATAAGGAGATCCTGCGCGACCTTTGACTACATCCGGGTCGTCCACTGATATCCCATATTTGGTATAGTCACCGACTAAAGCATGATGCAATACGCCAGTATACCAGACGTGGCTTACGCCCATGGCTTTGATTTCAGCCAGCGCTTTAGGCGTAAAATCGGCAAATTTTCCAACCCCATTTTGCGCCTTCGTACCCCAGGGAACATTGTTGTTATTGGTGTTACCGAACAGGCGGGTAAATACCTGATACACGACGGGCTTTGCCTCTGTCTGTTGTGTCGCTGCTGCGGCGTTGCTAACTGTCTCTAATGAAGTCTTGCTGTCATTGATACTGTTACAAGCGCTCAGTACCACAGAGCCGGTGATCACCCCAAGCGCGACCACCAACGGTTTTATTGTCATCATAATGTTGTCATTTTTAGTATTTTCAATGAGTCTACTGACTTGGTAATCAAGGGTGAACCGCTTGCATACGTATTCAGAGTGGGTATTCATCCGCGCGTCATGTTCAACGATCTAAGTGTTCGAATGTAAACTCTGCTCAAGGGCAAAGACCGTCGATTTATCGCATCTGTGCCATTCGCTCAAGTTGCGCACGGTGATCATCAAAATTTAATCCACAGCGAGCAATGTAATCCTGGATCTGTGATAAGTCGTACTTGTTTGCCGCCTCATTGCCAGCGATCAATTGAGACTGCTCAGGATAGATGCCGTAACCTGCGAGTAAACAGTGCCAACTGACGGAGGGGTAATATTTATCGATGTCCTGACGATGTAATTCATCCGATAAGTTTTTGCCCGACACCCAGGTTTGTAATACGTCATACAAAGAACGCGAGAGCTGATTGTTGTTCGCATTGTCGCGCCAGTATTGTGTATCGGTTCTACTATTTACACGATAATGTGCCACAATGTAATCTCTGATCGCCTGATATCGTGCATCGAGTGACTGGTTGTGTCTGGTTTTGAATTTATCGGTGAATTCACCGTCCTGATAGCATTCAATAAAGCTTTGTACGGTTTCCTGAACAATATGAAGTGCAGTCGCTTCCAGTGGTTCAATAAACCCTTGCGACAGTCCGATGGCAAGGCAGTTTTTGTGCCAGTGCTCTTTGACCTGCCCCACTTTCATGGTCAAGTGACGGGCTTCAACATCACTGTCCAGCAAACCCAGTGCGGTACGTAATTCGGTCTCAGCTTTATCTGAATCGCAATAGCGTCGGCTGTAAACATAGCCGTTACCAACGCGATTGGTCAGCGGGATATGCCAGCTCCAGCCAAATTTTCTGGCAATGGACTGAGTTTCAGAAGAAATCACATCACCCTGTTCTGTTGGCAAAACCACAGCGGCGTCATTAAACAAGTTGTTGGCAAAAGATTCAAAGCCCACTTCCAGATGTTGCTGCATTAACAAACTGCGAAAACCCGAGCAGTCGATAAATACATCGCCTGTAATTTCCGCTCCCTGCTCACACACCAACGCTGCAATGTCACCATTTGTATGTTTACGCACATCGCTGACATTGGCCTGAATGTGCTCAACGCCCAAATCGCGGGCTGTTTGAGCCAGAAAGAGCCCAAGTTTACCGGCATCAAAATGATAGCCATAGTTAATTTCAAACGGAAAATGATGCGCAGCGATTGGCGCTTTAGCCTGCTCGGCCAGATAGGTAGTAAGGAAAAATGGGTCTGGGTGGCCTGCTACATCAATCGCTTTTCTTCGAACAAAGCTGTTGTGAAAAAAAGCTGGCGCTGAATAATCGTCGGGCTGTGAAGGAAAAGGATGAAAGTAACTGCTAAAGCCGGGCCGGGTTGACCAGTCAATAAAACGAATGCCATTTTTATAAGTCGCGTTACACGCTGGCATCCACTGCGCTTCACTGATCCCCATAAAGTCCATAAACCCCTTGAACTGGGGAGTAGAGCCTTCGCCCACGCCAATTATGCCAATATCTGGTGACTCGATCAGGGCAATCTCAATCGGCTGACCCTGCCAGCTTTTGGCCATAAGGTTAGCTGCCATCCAGCCTGCAGTACCACCGCCTAAAATCACGATTCTCTTTTTATTCATCATTTTCACCTCATAAAACAAAGCCACCAGAAGTATGGTGGCTTTATATCAGATCACGCTCGGTGCTCAGAAGCTATAGTTAAACCCTAAGAAGTACTGGCGACCGAACTCTTTGTACTCGCCCGTACTCAGTGCCGTACCATAGTTGGTGGTGTTTGGCTCATCGGTCAGGTTATTGATTTGAAGCACAGCCTGAAGACCGTTTTCGAAATCATACGTACCCTGCCAATCAACTACAGTGTACTCATCCGCCATTGCGAATGCCGAACCACCAGGTGTTGCCCCCTCATACACATACTCATCACGATAACGTACGTTCAGGTGCGTGGTAAAGGCATCGATATTCCAGAAAATCGTCGCGCTCCAGACATTTTTTGACAAGCCAGGCAGTCCTAGCTTAGCGTCACTGAAACTTGTTCCGCCATCAACTCCGATTTCACTGTCACTGTATGAGTAGTTCGCATTGAAGCCCAGTCCAGAGAAAACACCAGGCAGATTGTCAAACATCGTGGTGTATGCCAATTCAATACCTTTGATGTAACCACCTTCGATGTTGTGAGATGTCTGATATTGACCTTCAACAAACCCCTCTGGCGCTTCAAGACCAATTGAGGACCAGTCTACCTCACCTTCGAGGTAAGTTGTGCTAGTGATTAGCGACTCGATGTCTTTCCAGAAGATTGCCGCAACAAATGCACCACCATCTTCAAAGTAACGCTCATATGACAAATCGAACTGATTTGCACGGAACGGATCCAGATTCGGGTTACCTTTGGACCAAACGTTGTATCGTTGGCTTGTTCCGTCATTAGCGGTATCAGCCCATGAACCAGCACCACCACGTAGCTGATACACTGGCGGACGTCCCATCACTTTTGCCGCAGCAAAGCGGATTTGATCGGTATCGCTGATGCGGAAGTTCAGGTTCAGTGATGGTAAAGTATCGGTATATTCAGGGCCATATTCCACATGACGGTAATCAGTGCGCTCTACACCGTTATCGTCAACAATCTTGTCGCCAACTTCTCCACCCTGGATTTGTTGAATACCAACAGACTTTGTATCTGTCTTAACAACGCGCACACCAAAATTACCTGTGACCGGAATATCGCCAATTTCAGTGTCAATATTCGCCATGACATAACCGGCAAGCACTTCTTCTTTTACCGAGCCACTCTCGATTAGCGTCCAGTTGTGCTCCCAAGTTTGCTGTGCACTATAATTGCCTGGGCCAAATACGGCATCTGCGATACCTATTAGATCCAATTCCAGGTAGTCGAAACCGCGTGTGTGTTCAACGGTTACAAAGCCATCCAATTTATGCGGCATACAGGCATGATTCTGGTGATTGAATTCACACCCTTTATTAGTCACAATCGTGCCATCAGCCATCTGATAGCCATTCTGACCTTCACGTGCGCCCCAACGGAACGTTGAACGTTTATCGGTAAATTCACGATCTGACCAACGTGCACCAACTTCAACAGATGAAATGAATCCAGCTTCTACATGGTATTTAAAATCAACCTTAAAACTGTCCAGCTCGTCTGTATACTCATGCGGGAACTGTTCCCAATCACCAAGGCGCATATGAGACAGGTCAGTGTAATCAGTTCCAAGTGTCAAAATAGGAGAATTCTTGGCCCGTTGCTCAAAAGAAAAAGTCTGATTTCTCAGCTCCTGCCAGGCCTGTGCCGAGCTGCCATCTTCCAGTGTGATTGTCGAATATTCATATGCATGCATAGACGCAATCATGTCACGACGAGTCTTCTCGCCTTCACTGTGTGCAAAATCCAGTTTAAGTTCCCACTTGTCAGTGACATACTCAAGACCTAAACCAAAGCTATCCGTTGTAGATTCTGTTGACTGGTCTTCGCTACGCATTTCAAGCCAGGGGCCCGTTGTATCAGTCACAACCACGTCACCAGCAGTTAGAAAGTCATCATTCACTGACACATTACTGATGGTATATAGATTATTAACGTCTCTGGAGATACCCTCAATATTCAGACCACTTTTCTTGTCTTCAGACTCGAACTCTGAACGAAAGTAATCAAACTGTACTTTTAAAGCATCGTTTGGTTGATATACCAGAGTGCTCATTACACCAAGACGTTCGTCATTGCCTTTCGCTGAGCGAAATTGAAAACCATCCAATGAGTTTTCAGTCTTTCCATCACCATTGAAATCTTGCCAGTTATCATTTTCAGGGGTTTTCGCTCGAGTCGGCTTATGCGCGCTAATATCAATGGCATTATTTGGCTGGTTTAAGAACGCCGCGCCAATACCAAAACCCAAAGTTTCGTCCAGGAATTTGCCCTGATAAGAGAAACTGATGCGTTCACCACTTGAATCGGCACCAACATCAGATGCCGCATCATTGTATGAATAACGCACTGATGAATTGAAATTGTGCAGCTCTTTAGCCTCAAGCGGGTTTGCTGTTTTCAGTTCAACCGTTGCTGCAACGCCACCTTCAACTAAAGAAGCTTTTGGCGACTTGTATACCGCGGCCTGATTGATAAGCTCCGACGGGTACTGGTCAAACGATATCCAGCGGCTACCCGCAGTATAACCACTGGTGCTTGCCTGTTCACGGCCGTTAAGTGTTGTCTGAATAAAGTCACCGTTCATACCACGAATATTCAGCTGAGATGACTGACCACTTGCGCGTACCGCTGTCACACCTGGCAAACGGCTCAGAGAGTCTGCAATGGAAACATCGGGCAAAGATGCCAGATCACCGGCATCAACGACTTCTGCTACTGTGTCGCTGTAACGCTTTTTATCGATTGACGCGATGATACTGCGAGAGATACCACGTACCTCGATAACTTCAACATCCTCTTTCTTTGCTGCTTTCTCTTCTTCTGCAACGACCGAAAAGTGGCTAACGCCAGCGGCCATAAGCGCAACTGTTAGCATGCTTGGTTTGAACATAGACATAGTGTTTTATCCCAATTAACCATTTTTATGACGCCTAGTTGTTTATTTATTCGTCACACGGTGAACCGTGCAGCGCTACAACGATTTATAAAGGCGGTAATTTTGTTGTCAGCGGCAATAGTAGCGCTGTGCTCAACGTCCAAACAACTTTATGCATACGTATTCAATGCAACCCCCATTTCATTTTGTTCACAGAACATTCACCCCGAATGCCCCTAACCCCCTGTTACCTTTATAAATGTTATCGCAACAATCTGACAGCGAATAACCCGTTTTGCGCCTTATCTGAATTTACTAAGTTTTAACGAAAATCAAATATCTGCAAAGGATAGCGCCATTAAATTTGCCGTAATTTTCTACCACACACCCAAGCTGATAATTGGTATTACCAATTAATCCAACTGTAACATAGATGATAGAAGGTAATGTCAGGTAGAAACACATATTGGTAAAGAGCCCCAACAAGTTTGAAATCCTGCTTTTATATTAATTCAATGACAACTAATTATGCTGCATACGTATGCAGGCTTTTTACTCATATCAACGCATGTCGTATGCTCTTCGCCATTGTTAATATTTAGTGTTGTCGTACCCTGCTTACATCATAATCTGACCTCACCTCGTCTGATTTGACTACAGTTATTAAGCCCCTCAATACACAGAGTTGCGAGATGACCCAAAAGGCAGAAAATAGATACGGCAACCTGGCTGCACGGCGCAGGAGAAAGTGCATGGCTCATAATGAATGGTGGAAAGGCGCGGTTATTTATCAGGTATACCCGCGCAGCTTTTGTGATACCAATAATGATGGAATTGGCGATCTTCAGGGGATCATTAGCAAGCTCGATTACATTAAGTCACTCGGCGTAGATGCCATCTGGATCTCGCCATTTTTCAAGTCTCCTATGAAAGACTTTGGCTATGATATCAGCGACTACCGAGATATTGACCCAATGTTTGGCACCCTAAATGACTTTGATGAACTAATTGACAAAGCGCATCAACGTAATATTAAGATCATTATCGATCAGGTACTTAGCCACACTTCAGATGAGCACGCTTGGTTTAGTGAAAGCCGTGCCAGCCAAACAAACGCTAAAGCTGACTGGTATGTTTGGGCAGATGCGAAGCCTGATGGCAGCCCACCAAACAATTGGCTATCTATCTTTGGTGGTGTTGCGTGGCAGTGGGATTCTCGCCGTTGTCAGTACTATCTCCATAACTTTCTGACTGAGCAACCAGATTTGAACTTCCATAACCCAGAAGTACGACAGGCGGTTTTGGATAATGTCGAATTTTGGCTGAAAAAAGGTGTTGACGGTTTCCGCCTGGATGCCATTAACTTTTGCTTCCATGATCAACAGTTGCGTGATAACCCTGCAAAGCCAAAGGAATTACGTCAGGGTCGTGGCTTTAGCGAAGACAACCCTTATGCATTTCAGTACCACTATTACAACAATACCCAGCCGGAAAACCTCGCGTTTATGGCTGAGATCCGCGCCCTGCTCGACCGCTACCCAGGTACGGTAAGCCTGGGTGAGATTTCATCCGAGGACTCTCTTCAAACCATGGCTGAATATACCTCCGGCGGTGATAAATTGCACATGGGTTACAGCTTTGAGTTACTGACCAAAGACTATAGTGCAAGCTATATTCGTGAAACCGTATCTCGTCTTGAAGCAGTCATGACGGAAGGCTGGCCATGCTGGGCATTCAGTAACCACGACGTAGAACGCGTTGCTAGCCGCTGGTCTAAAGACGGTAAAACGGTTGATGCACGCCAGGCTAGCATGCTCACTGCGCTGTTGGGGTCATTACGTGGCAGTGTGTGTATGTACCAGGGCGAAGAACTGGGCCTGGGTGAAGCCGATGTTGCATTTGAAGATTTGCAGGATCCTTACGGCATTACTTTCTGGCCGAACTTTAAAGGTCGTGATGGCTGTCGTACGCCAATGCCATGGCATACCGAGCAACAGCATGCAGGCTTCAGCGAAGGAAAACCCTGGTTGCCAGTATCACCGGCCCACCAGTCACAAGCGGTTTCTCAGCAAACTGACACTGACGATTCTATTTTGGCTCGCTACCAGGCATTTATGGCATGGCGTAGCACCATGCCTGAGTTACAGGTTGGTGATATCGAGTTTATAGACAGTCCAGAGCCAATATTAGCGTTTTATCGACATTACCAGGGGAAAACGATGCTCTGCGCGTTCAACCTCAGTGAGCAACCAGCGCAGCTTGCACTGGAAATCTCTCACCATACGGAGCACCTGGAGTTGGTTCACCATACCGGTCACTATGAACAAGATCAGCTATCCCTGCCCGGATTTGGCTGCTTCTTTGCTTCACTTTAACCCCTTGACCTAAAAGCCCCGGAACCGGGGCTTTCTCTATTTACAGGCTGTTATAAAGCGCGACTTAACAAACCTCTTTAAGCTTCTGAATAGGCATCGCTTTATAATAGTACCAGCCCTGATGCACACACACGCCCTGACGGGATAAATACTCTGCCTGATGCGCCGTTTCTACGCCTTCTGCAATCAACTTTTTATTAAGCTTAGCTGCCATCTCTATCATCGCATTTAGTACGGGGGATTGCAGATTATCCATCCCAATAGACGCAACAAAGGTTTGATCAATCTTCAGCAGATCAATGGGAAAACTCTGCAGGTAATGCAAACCACTGTAACCCGTACCGAAGTCATCTATCGCGATCTCGACCCCTGAGTTTACCAATGACTGAAGCACAGAGTGTATTTGTGCCTGGGATAAAACATCCCGCTCAGTCAGCTCTATGGTGAGCTTAGGAATAACCAGGTTCGCTTTGTGTAAAACTTCAAGATAGTCTGCGCAGGTCAACAGATATCCATTTACGTTAAACGACACTTTAAAGTTCGGTTTACTTTTTAAAATCGCACGCAATTCAGTCAGTGCTCTTTCTATCTGATAAATAGACAGATCAAGAATACTGCCATCCCGCTCTGCTTCAGGAATAAAATAAGCTGGACTAAGCTCGCCCTCAACTGGATGTTGCCAGCGGATCAACACTTCAACCCCAACAACTTCTCGGGTCGTTGTATCTACCAGAGGCTGATAGACATTAAAAAGCTCTTGTTTACTGATAGCCCCAAGCAATAGTGCCCGGCTACTCAATACACGACTATCATAGTGGTTGAGCAACATGGTGAGTCCCACCAAAGAGCCACAATATAAAAGTAACAGGGCTAGCAACCACACAGGTTGAATGGCAGAGAGTCGCTTTGCATCGCTGGCCACCATGATGGTCAGTTGCGGCAAAGCAGCAAGCGGGCGTGCAAAAATATATTTTTGAGTGCCATCATCAAAGTGTCCTTCAAACTCCAGCACATCGGTCATGGGAAATATCGTCTCACCCAAAGGTAAAGTGTATTTGCCACGTAAAAAGATAGGCACGCCGGACTTCCCATCAAGCAACGCAATGAAAGCCAGGTTTTTATGCCGGGTAATATCTAACGTGTCACTCAGCCAGCTGGTTGGTAGTAAGGCATTGACCTCAAAACCATCATTGCGTGTGCGCGCCAGAACAAACGCAGGAACTTGCAAAAAGTCAGTAATGATTGGGCCATGATACCTCAAGCCAGGTTGTTTTATCGGCTCTGTGGTTTGTACCGGGGGCGTCAGACGACCAAACGAGTTACACAGTAAACGACCATACTCATCAACGATGCCAATCTCACTCAATGCCGGATTAACAAACACCTGCTCTCGCATTAAAGAGATAGTATGAGCATCGCAGGTTTCATCGAGGCGCTCTGCATGTTTTAAAAAGACATCAATATTATGAAGCTGCGAATCAAGTTCCTGTCGGATCAATTCGGAGGCGGCCTGAACAGATTGCTTTGCGGCTTCTTTCTGTTGCACGTAGACAAAAATCGCCAGCGAGCCAAATAGCAAAGAGCTTATCAACCACGCAACACTGATATTTTTTATACGATTAGTCAAGGAGTGATTACCCTGGATCAACTTCGCACTCCAAACAAATACAAAGGCCAGATGGTAAAACAGGTAAATTAAATTTTTATGACAAGAAACCCCGGTTGATGCCGGGGTTTCTTAATTATCATACAGATATCTAGCTGAAGGTAACGCAGCAGAAGATGCCTGCGAACTAACCCAAAGACGTCTGCGTGATCACAGGTTTTTGCTGGTTCCCACTTCAACACGTGTTTTTAACTTCTGACCAGGTCTAAAAGTTACAACACGGCGTGCCGAGATGGGAATGTCTTCACCAGTTTTAGGGTTACGACCAGGACGCTCTTTTTTATCACGCAGGTCGAAATTACCAAAACCGGACAGCTTTACCTGCTCTCCACTTTCCAGCGCTGAGCGGATTTCTTCAAAAAACGCTTCAACTAAGTCTTTGGCATCCTTTTTATTTATCCCCAATTTCTCAAATAGGTGTTCAGCTATGTCGGCTTTAGTAAGCGCCATATCTAGTCCCTCAACGATGCATTAAATTGTTTGGCCAATTCGGCCACCACGATTTCTACAGTGTCGTTGATGTCTTTCTCTTCGAGCGTTCTATCAACGGCTTGCAGTGTTAGAGCAATGGCTAAACTCTTATAACCAGGCTCAATACCTTTGCCCTTATACACATCGAATAAGTTTAGGTCAACTAATTGATTTCCGCCAACTTTCTCAATGCTTTCTAAAATATCGCCTATTTTTACATCATCTGCAACTAAAATAGCAATATCACGGCGATTTGACGGGAATTTCGAGATACTAACGGCTTCTGGAAGCTTACGCTCAGCGATCGCTGCTGTTTCAACTTCAAAAACATACGCAGTTTCATTAAGATCCAGTGATTTTTGCAGCTGCGGATGAACCGCACCGATATAACCTACTTTCTCACCATTGGCATAAATGGCAGCAGATTGACCCGGGTGCAAGCCATCACTTGGTTGTGCTTTGAAGCTAAAACGCGCTTTATCATTGCACAGAGCCAGCAACGCCTCTACATCACCTTTCACGTCAAAGAAATCGGTCTTACGGCTTTCAATGCCCCAATGTTCATTGTGCGTGTTACCATATACCACACCACCAATCACCGGTGTTTGACGAACGCCGTTCTCCGCGGTTTCGTCTTTAACAAACTTCAGGCCGTGTTCAAACAAACGGATGCGAGCCTGCTGGCGGTTTTGGTTGTAGGCTACGGCATTAAGTAACCCCGGCATCAGGCTTACGCGCATCGCAGACATTTCCACCGAAATAGGATGTGGCAGTACCAGAGCATCGCTTTCAGGGTGCAGCAGTTGTTGTTTCTTAGGATCAACAAAGCTGTAGGTAATCGCTTCCTGATAGCCACGTGCAACCAGTTCGTTACGCAGGCGAGAAACCGGCAAACGCGCTTCCTGGTGATCGGTCATCTTTAATGCCGCAGTCGGTGCTACATTTGGGATATTGTTATACCCAAACACACGTGCAACTTCTTCAATGAGGTCTTCTTCAATACTAATGTCGAAACGATAACTTGGTACGACTGCAGTCCAGCTATCATTGGCAAACGCCACATCCAGACCAAGGCGCGTGAGGATATCAGTCACTTTTTCATCAGCAATATGGTAGCCAATGACACGATCGAGACGTGCACGGCGCAGTGTCACAGATTTTGCCTCAGGCAAATCAGCTTCAGACACAGCTTCTACAACCGGACCTGCCTGGCCGCCAGCGATTTCAAGTAGCAAGGCCGTTGCTCGCTCCATTGCATCACGCTGTAGTTGATAATCCACACCGCGCTCATAACGGTGTGACGCATCTGTATGCAGACCATAGCTACGCGCCTGACCAGCAATCGCCAGCGGATTAAAGAATGCACTTTCTAGTAAAATATCCGTGGTGCCTTCTTTTACCCCTGAGTTTTCGCCACCGAAAATACCCGCCATCGCCAGCGCTTTGTTGTGATCTGCAATGACCAGTGTGCTTGGCTTCAGCTTGGCCGTATTGCCATCAAGCAATACCAGCTCTTCGTTTTCAGCAGCACTACGTACTTTGATACCACCTTCAATGGCATTTAAGTCAAACGCATGCATAGGGTGACCCAGCTCAAGTAATACGTAGTTAGTGATGTCAACAACCGGATCGATTGAGCGAATACCAGAGCGACGTAGCTTTTCAACCATCCAAAGTGGTGTGATTGCATCCAGGTTGATGCCTTTCACTACACGGCCAAGGTAACGAGGACAGGCCTGGCTGTTCACCAATTCAATCTCAATCTTGTCATCAATAGTAGGTTCAACGGCCGGGATAGCCAGCTCATTGACATCAATACCATTTAATACGCCGACTTCGCGCGCAAGGCCTTTAATACCCAGACAATCACTGCGGTTTGCAGTCAGGTCAACGTCGATGGTGACATCGTCAAGGTTAAAGTATTCGCGGATGTTCTGACCAATTTGCGCATCTGCTGGTAGCTCTAAAATACCATCTGAGCTTTCAGCCATGCCCAGCTCTTCAAACGCACACAGCATGCCGTGTGAAGGCTGGCCGCGTAATTTTGCTTTTTTGATCTTAAAGCCGCCCGGCAAAACTGCACCGACTTTCGCAACAGCTACTTTCAAGCCCGCACGGCAGTTTGCTGCACCACAGACGATGTCCAGCAGCTCGTCTTCGCCCACGTTTACTTTGGTTACACGTAGCTTGTCTGCATCCGGGTGCTGACCACACTCAACAACTTCACCGATAACCACGCCATCAAAGTCACCTGCAACCGGGTCGACACCATCGACTTCCAGCCCGGCCATTGAAAGCTGTTCAGATAGAGCCTCGGTATCAATCGCAGGATTAACCCATTCTCTTAACCACTTTTCACTAAATTTCATTGTTGTA
The DNA here is from genome assembly GCF_015356275.1 of Pseudoalteromonas sp. PPB1. Lineage (NCBI taxonomy): Bacteria > Pseudomonadati > Pseudomonadota > Gammaproteobacteria > Alteromonadales > Pseudoalteromonadaceae > Pseudoalteromonas > Pseudoalteromonas sp. PPB1. Next base: position 232,114 of record NZ_JACEQV010000006.1, read on the forward strand.
TCGCTCTTATCTGAATTGGTTTAGGAATTTTAAATCGTTTTCGAAGAAAGCACGTAAGTCGTTTACGCCATAGCGCAGCATGGTCAGACGTTCTACGCCCATACCAAATGCAAATCCAGTGTACTTCTCAGGGTCAATGCCTACAGAGCGCAATACGTTCGGATGCACCATTCCGCAGCCTAACACTTCTAACCACTTACCATTTTTACCTTTCACATCCACTTCCGCTGACGGCTCAGTGAACGGGAAGTAAGAAGGACGGAAGCGGATCTCCATGTCTTCTTCGAAAAAGTTACGTAAAAAGTCGTGCAAAATACCTTTCAATTCAGTGAAGCTCACATCCGTATCGACCATCAGGCCTTCAACCTGGTGGAACATTGGCGTGTGTGTCTGATCGTAATCGTTACGATACACTCGACCCGGAGAAATAATACGCAAAGGCGGCTGCTCAGCTTCCATTGTACGGATCTGAACACCACTGGTTTGCGTTCTCAGAACCAGTTTAGGATTAAAGTAAAAGGTGTCATGATCAGCACGAGCCGGGTGATGCTCTGGAATATTCAGCGCGTCAAAGTTATGGAAATCATCTTCTACTTCCGGGCCTGATTTAACCGCAAAGCCCAGCTCTCCAAAAAACTGCTCGATACGTTCAATGGTCCGTGTTACCGGGTGTAAACCGCCCTGCGGTGCCGTACGGCCAGGCAGTGTTACATCAATGGTTTCTGCCGCCAGTTTTTGAGCAAGCGCAGCCTGCTCCAGCGCTTCACGCTTTTCATTGATCGCGGTCTGAACCTGATTTTTTGCCTGGTTAATCACCTGGCCTGCTTCTTTACGTTCTTCTGGTGCCAGTTTACCCAGGGTTTTTAGTAGTCCAGTGATCTCACCTTTTTTACCAAGGTAATTAACTCTGACTTCCTCAAGTTGCGCAACTTCGCTCGCGTTAGCAACGGCGTCTAGCGCTTGCGCTAAAATATTCTCTAAGTTCATTCTATACCTGATCTTGTTGAGGTCATTTGCCTTTCATTGAATCGATTATAATAACTGAAACAACGGGGCAGATTCTAGCCCAAATTTGGGGCTTTTCATGGACAATTTGCTGGTTGTTGGTTGATTTTGGGCTGGTTTAGCGTTTCTTGTGGAATTTGTGACGCCGACGGTCAAAAATCCCACAAGTGAGACTCACAAATTCAAAGTTGTCTTAATGAATGGGATAGTTAATTTTCGCTGGGCTGCCATTGAAGCATGATCCAGTTTATCAAGCACATCCAGCAAAGCACGCATATCGCGGCTAAGCCGGGTCAGTAAAAATCGCGCGCATTCATCGCTGAGTTCAAGGCCCCGCATTTTCGCGCGTTTTACCAGCGCTTCGGCTTTATCGTCATCGCTCATTGAGCGGATCTGAAAGGTGGTCCCCCAGGTAAATCGTGATTCCAGATCCGGCAAACTCAAATTGAGCATGTTCGGCAGCAGATCCGCGGTCACAACCAGACACTTTCCAGGTTCGTTAAAGCGGTTAAAGAAGTTGAACAGGGCTTTTTCCCAGGGCTCATCACCTGCTACCAAATGCACATCATCAATGCACACAACATCCAGAGTTTCCAGGCCATCGAGTACTGCCGGGCCAAAGTTAATCACCTCTCTGAGCGACAACAGTATGGTCGACAGGCCCTGCTCTTGCGCATGGATACAAGTGGCATAAAGTAAATGCGATTTACCTGAGTCGCCCAGACCACACAAATAAGTGAACTGAAAATCCTGCTGGCCCGATTCGAGCGCGCTTTTCAGATGCGTTACTTCAAGCGACCCCTCACCACCAAAATAGGCACTGAAAGTTTCATCATCAGGTAAAGTAACGGGCAACGCCATTTGCATTGGCTGCATCATATCATTGCCCCACCCAGCTATATCTGAGGTTATTGGCACTGGCAACCTGATAAAACGCGCGAGGGTCAACATAAACACTAAATGCGCGTTCTAATTTGAGTGATTTTTGCAGGTCAACGACAGACGAACCGTGTTCAACTTCAAATTTGACCAGATCTCCCTGACGATAAATGACATCTACATCCTGTACTGTGCTAATGCTTAGCAACTGCCTTCTGGCCAGTTCAATTTTACTAAATGAGGTCAGCTTATCCACGGTCAAAACAGTGCTGCTGGTCGCATATGAACGATTAGGGTCTATCACATATTCAGCGGCCAGTGCCGTTGACATATCGTTAATCATGGCGATAAGTAATTGCTGTTTGTCACCCACTTGTTGGGTCGATTCAAACTGATCCGTATCTGTGTAGCGCCAATCGAGTTGCCAACTGCTGCTATTCGGTTGTTTAAACAACCGGCCGGTAATCACCCGTTCTGCATTATAGCGCATCGAAGCGGCTTCAACCGGCTCCGAAAAATTTCCCCATACTTCAGCAATGCCGACCTGCGCGCGATCGGTCAGGTCCATCAAAGGTACAACGACGGGGATACCCCATTCTGCCGCAGTGTCATAAATTAACCGCTCCAATTGGGGGTAACTTTCCTGGGTAACAAATTCTCGTCTCAGGTTGTCTTCTATCACCAGCCAGATTGCAATCATGGGACGACGGTTGCCCCATAAGGGTAAGTTGCTGTCTCTGACCAGCTGCTCGACTTTGTCTGCCTCAAACCTTACGCGTATTTTGATATCACCATCTGCAGACTCGATATACTCATATTTGAGCATATAATCGGAAATACGTTTCTTACTTTGCCGAATGAGTGGGTGATTTAAATGCTCCGTGCGGCCTGTCAACTTTTGGATCACACGGTCCAGCGCTTGCTGACTGGCTGCAACGCGCTTTGCACGCGTTTTGTTGTCCACCTGTAAGGTAGCTTCGTATAGGTCTGTTACCTCAACCGCGCTTGCAGCCATACACCAGCCAAACAAACCCAGTAAAAAGAATCTCAGTGCCATAACAACCAAAAAGTTAAGGAGAAAACCCGATCCTAATGCAATCGACGCTGCAAAGCAAAAGCCAGAGCAGAGAGAATTTAATTAGCAGATATCAGGTTGCGGGATTTATCGTCAAACCGACGCTTGTTCATAAAAGTATGCCTGGTTTTTGCCCAGCTCTTTCGATGAATAGAGGGCACTGTCAGCACACTTTAGCAGAGCTTCAGCACTGAACACCCCATTATTATTGGCAACACCGATACTGCACCCACACTGTACCTTTTCACCGCCTTCCAGTTGAATAGGGGAAGAGATACAAGCAATAAGGCGTGAACAGATCTGCATCAGCACTGATTTTTCAAGTGGGTCAGACAGAACCACGACAAACTCGTCCCCTCCAAGGCGACACAGCACATCGTAAACACGTAGCTCTCCCTGTATTCTCTTGGCAACTTCCTGCAACACAATATCACCACTGTGATGGCCATAGTTATCATTGATGGGTTTAAAGTCGTCTAAGTCCAGATACAAAATATGTACGGTAACCGAACCACGCTTTGACCGCTCTGCGAGATTATTCAGCTCCCGGAATAGAAACTTTCGGTTCGTCAGGCCTGTTAGTGTATCGTGTAGCGCTTCATGCTCCAACCGCTGTTGCAATGCCTCCCGAATACTTATTTCTTTTTGCAACTCAGACAAGCTCGATTCGAGCTCTTGGGTGCGTTCCGCTACTTTGATTTCTAGTTCACCCTGATAGTTTTGCAAAACCGTATTGGCTTCAACTAAAGCTTGTTGGTTATTGAACGCATCCAGGGCAGAGGAGATCACATGGCTAATCGTAAACAGCACATCGACAATCACACCTGAGTATTCATCCTCACGACGATAGGATTGAATGATAAATGCGCCCATAAAGTTGTTGCGATTGACCAGGGGAAAACAAAGCCATTGCTTTGGCACTGTGCCGATGATATTTAACCGCCCTTCTGCCACCATTTCATTCAATTGCTCAGTGGTATAGTTGCACACATTTTGCGACTGCAAAGCATAGGCTGTTAATGAGTGTGCGATTTCATCCAGAGACAATGCTTCTAAATCTTCTGGGTCAATGTCATCCTTTACATCATGAAAATAAGGGAAAGTCAGACTGCCATCTTCCCGATATAGCACAACATAAAAATTATCCGCATATGTCACCTTTTGCAAAATACAGTGTATGTCCAACAAAAACCGTTGGATTGAATCACTCGTATTTAAGCAGGCCACTATGTCTGTCATGCTGTCAATCACTTCTCCGCTGTCGAGGGCTTCTTCCGTCGTCTCTGACAAAAACTCATTCATCCGGTTCTCACTTTTTCACCTTGCGTCGGGCACTTATTTAGTTTAGTCGAGGTTTTATCAGATTGCGTTGAGAATCATTCTTTGGTGATCACATGGATTTACTCATGAGTTAGTGCTTGACATAAAACTGCAACCCTTTATGTTTACACTATTTAAACATACAGATAACAAAAATTACGATGCGTAGAGTCACTTTTGTCCTTCTTCATGCCTTAGTAATCTTACTGGTGGTTTGCAGCCTGCTTACTGGCTTAAGGTTTTCTTTGTTAACACAAGACTGGCTGATGGTCATTAGTCCACTGCTGCCCGACGGCGACTTATACCCATGGCATATAGCCAGTGCCAGTATCCTCAGTGTACTGGCGATAAGTTATTTGTTGCTTTCACTGTGGCGACCCTATCGTAGCAACCCAAACCAATACCACCTATGGGTTAACCGTCTGGGGTACCTGATTATATTAAGCCTGCTGTGTTCGGGCTGGTTTCTCTGGGCCGGTATATATGTTGCGCAGATGCAGCCGCTACACTTCTATAGTGTCTGGTTGTTGCTACTTTACCTGCTTATCCATGGCTGGATTTACTTCATTCAGTATGGCAAGCGCGTTTTATTTGCGCTCCTCCCCTCTCGCGTTGAAAAACAAGGTGTGTTTATCCTGACCTCTGTATGCACACTAGGTCTTCTGTTGTATGCCGGTATTCGCTATTCGGCAGACACACTTGAAGTCGCGTCGCTGAGTCCAAGTGAGTTCATTGACATAGATGGGCACGGTGATGAGGCGCACTGGTTAAGAGCACCTGTTTACACCATAGAAACCCATGGCGGCGCTAACTTTAACGGCGGCCGCAGCACCATTCGCGTGCAGGCACTGGCGAATCAGTATGAAAGCTATTTCCTGATACGTTGGACCGATCCCAGCATGAGCACCAACCACCTACCTTTATTAAAAACCAAGGCAGGCTGGAAAATCCAACAAAATGGCTTTTACCAATTTGATGAGCGTACTTTCTACGAAGACAAACTGGCTGTGATGCTTTCCCGCTCATGTTCTGGTGGGGCTGACAATACCACCTATCTGGGCCACCGACCCCTAGATAGCAAGCCACCTAATTGGCACGGCAAAGGTTTCCACGCCAGTATGGATGGTGAAATACGGGATTTATGGCACTGGAAAGCGGTGCGAACCAATGACATGTATCAAGCCGATGATAATTTTTTTGGTCCACCGGCCCCGGTGCAGCAAGGGCAACGCCGCTATACCGCCGGGTATCAGCCTGATGGCAAAGAGAGTGGCGCTTATGTGATGAACTGGCAGTGGTACACACCAGGGACCGTTATCCCAAAACGGTTACCACACAAAGGCAATGTGCATCTGAACGTCTTACCCTGGTTTGGCAGCACGCCCTATCACGAAAAAAAGGATATGTTTTTACCCGGAAGCAAGCTCTCATCTATTCTGTACCGCTCTAACCGGTTCGAGGGAGACCGAGCCGATGTCAGAGCACGAGGTAGCTGGGACAGTGGTATCTGGACCCTTGAATTAGTGCGAAAGCATAACACCGGCTCTATACATGATGTGCCACTTGAAAGTGGTACTTGCATGTGGTTTTCGGCTTTTGACCATGCTCAGGTGGCACACACCCGCCACATTCGTCCAGCCATCTTAAGGTACCCGCTATGATCACACGTCTATTAATGTCATTGGCGACCGCTGTCATTGTTATCTCGTTGTTGTGGATAGAACCTTTGAGTCCGGTCGTCCAGCCTCATCCAAGGTTTGTTAAACTGGATCGATCAGGTCATCCATTATCTCCCTGGCAGGGCCCCTGGTCCTGTGTGTTAGATACCCAGCGAGACCTGATATGGGAGGTTAAGACCGACAGTGAAAACATTCATGATGGCTACTGGACCTACTCCTGGTACATCTCATCTGACGAGAGCATACAAAGTCAGGCCAGAGGCGAAGCGAATCTGGGAGATTGTTACTTCGAGTCTTCGCGATGTGACACTCAGGATTTGATTAACCGAGCCAGACAGACAGCCTTGTGCGGCCTGACACATTGGCGCCTGCCTACCAGTGGTGAATTAAGCAGCTTACTGCAAAACCCGGCACGCCCCGGACATGTGCATATCGCCCAGGACTTTTTCCCTCATATGAAGCATGGGGATTACTGGAGTGCGGATCATTCACAGCCTCTTTCGGGCCATTATCAACGCTTCAAACAAGGTGCAACTGCTGTCAACTTTCATACCGGGGAGCAGTACCCACTTCCCTACCGTAACGCAGCGTTTGTGCTACTGGTGGCCGACTTACCCACAGAGTTTAGATCTACACGCCTCAAAGGCGTGACCCATTAACCAACAACAGGAAACGAGTCTATGAGAGTGCTTTTAGCGGGCCTCACCACGGTTGCTTTATATGCCACCACTGCCCACAGCGCCAGTGATTATCACCGTCTGATCTGGGACACTAACCCCAGTCATCAGGCCACTGTGGGGTATACCCCTACTGGCGGCAGTAACCATTACATTAAATATGGCACAACGACGAATGAGCAAAGTTGGACCACAGTGCAACCGACAGCCACGAGTGTTTTTGATGGGAGCCTGCAAAGCGAGTTTGTGACGTTAACCGGGCTGAGTGCCAATACTGCTATTTACTATCGCGTATGCGACAGCACCGGATGTGGCCAGCGCTTATGGTTTAAGACTGCCCCTCAAACTAGCACAGGGTTTGTCGCCATCGCGGGCGGAGACACCCGCACAGGCTGGACGACTCGACGTGAAGGCAACGAACTGGTCGCAAAGATCCGCCCTTTGTTTATCATGCATGGTGGTGACTATACCAATGCCAATTCTGCTCAGGAAATGCGAGAGTACCTCAAAGACTGGCAGCTGACATTTTCAAACGACGTGATCGACGGGCAAAACTATAAACGAATTTACCCGTTTGTTGCTACATTTGGTAACCACGAAGGTGACAATTTTAAAACGCTTTGTCAGGTATTCGGCGTAGATTTTGACAAAGATGGTGCCTGCACCAATAAAGACAGCTATGGCGCTTTTAATATTGCCAATCTCCTGCGTGTATACACCCTAAACAGTCAGTATAAAGACAGCGGCTGGTCTGCCTATGCGACGGCTATGAACAACTGGCTGAAACAAGACTTGCAAAGTAATGGCGCTAGCACCAAGTGGCGCATTGCTCAATACCATAAACCCATGTATCCCCATTACTCTGGTAAATCAGACAATACAATTTTGCATACCTGGTGGGCTGATTTGTTTTATCAGCATGGTATGAACCTGGTCGTGGAATCCGATACACACATCAACAAGCTGACCGAAGCTTTACAGCCTTCAGGATCCGGATTTACCAAAACCACCACAGGCGGTACCGTGTATGTGGGTGAAGGCAGCTGGGGTGCCCCGGCACGCTCTGCCAACGATCCTAAAAGCTGGACGATTGATTTAGCCAGCATTCAACAATTTAAAGTACTGAGTGTGGCACCCGACACCCTAAAAGTACAAACCGCTCAATTTACAGCTGGCGCTGATACGCTCACACGCGAACAACGTGCTGCCGACGCGCTTGCGCTGCCTGCCAATATCAGTTGGTGGTATGCCAGTGAGCTTGGAGAAACCATGACACTCAAACGTGCCGCCAATTCGCTGTCAATTATCGACAGAGACAGTGGCCCAGTTGACCCCGGCAATGAGCTGCAAAACGGCCAGCCTGTCGGTAACCTGTCAGGCGCCGCTGACAGTGAAAAGGTCTTTACCATGCTTGTACCACAAGGGGCTAGCAATCTGCGCTTTACCATGAGCGGTGGCAGTGGCGATGCCGATCTCTACGTACGCTTTGCTCAAAAACCCACTACTTCAACCTATGATTGCCGCCCCTACAAAGATGGTAATAATGAAAGTTGCAGTATCAACCCGGCACTAGCAGGCACTTATTATATCGTGGTCCGAGGTTATCAGGCGTTTTCCGGTGTATCCATAGTCGGCCAATATGATCTGGGCACCCCACCGGGAGATGGTAATAAACAAGTCTGGACTGGGTTAAATGCGACAACAGGCAACTGGATCCATAAAACCTTTGATGTGCCAGCCAGTGCCACTAAGCTCACCGTCAGTACCTCCGGCGGCAGCGGTGATGCCGATCTGTATGTTCGTTATGGCGCCCGGCCAACCTCATCTAGTTACGATTGCCGCCCTTACAAAGATGGCAATGCCGAAACGTGCACACAAACTCAACCTCAAACCGGCACATGGCATATTTCTGTGAAAGCCTATAAAGGCTTCAGCGATGTCACATTGACCGCAGAGTATTGATAGTCTGACGCAATCAGGAGAGCAATCCCCCTGCTCTCCTTGATTTTTCTCGATATGCCCTTATCTTTCAGTCCTGACTTTAAAGGGGCAAATTTATGAAATACCTGCATACTATGGTTCGGGTCGAGAACCTCGACGCATCATTAAACTTTTATTGTGATCTACTGGGTTTGGTGGAAGTAAAACGTAAAGACAGCGAAAAAGGCCGTTTTACACTGGTTTATCTGGCTGCACCAAGCCAACTGGAAGACGCTAAAACGCACTTTTCTCCCACCATTGAGCTGACTTACAACTGGGATACTGAACAATACACTGGCGGGCGCAACTTCGGGCATTTAGCCTTTGCCGTAGAAGATATTTACGCGCTGTGCGAAAAGCTTCAGGCGGCGGGCGTTACTATTAATCGCCCTCCCAGATGCGGGCACATGGCTTTTATCAAATCCCCCGATGGTATCTCCATTGAATTGTTGCAACAAGGCGAGCCACTGCCACCACAAGAGCCCTGGCTAAGCATGGAAAATACGGGAAGCTGGTAAAGCTGCTCTTTCTTAGCGACAGTCATTGATTGATAAATTCGGGTTCAAAGACTGGGCCCGATATAAACACGCAAGACTCAGCCCGGACCTGCATCTATCTGATATCGGCTTAATAATTGAGTCAGCTTGCTGCGAAATTCTTCATCGCTGAGTATGGCTGATAACCTGTCGTACTGAGGCTGAAGTTGTTTCGGTAAAAGCATTGCCCGGTAGTAAGTTTCATGAGGTTGTTTGGACAGATGGAAGTGCTCCTGCCAGCGATTTTTTTTGATAAAGTAGTTTAGTGTTGAACGGCTGACAATCGCAAAATCAACACGCTCTCTCAGCGCCAGCTCCAGCAGACCTTCTTCACTGTTTGCATCAACTCGCTCCAGCGCCCCCGCTTTTACCGGCTTAACCGTGCGAAAATAATGATAGCCTAAAATGCCACCAAACTTTTTGTTGGCCATAGAAGCTGCGCCATCGTATTCAAAGGGGTTTTCAGCACAAGAGACGAACTCATCGGTGTCATACATCAGGGCTGTACTCCACAAATAACGTGATTTGTCGGGGTCTTTAAACCACACAGGGTGAACCCCCAAAACAGCACCATCGAGGGCTTGCTCGTTAAGGTCCCGTTCAATACGCCTGCGTGGCAGGTATACCAGCTTATAACGTGTATGGGACTGAGACGCATTGAGTAAGGCTACAAAGTCAAAATACAGGCCACGCTGCTCAGCCTGATTCATGATGTAAGGCGGTTTATTGTGGTAGACATAGATGTTCAGCCGCTCCGCTGCGTGCGACGGCAATAGTACACTGAGTAAAAGTAAGATAAGGCCATTAATTAACAGGTTTAATTTCACAAATAGCTGCCACAAAAGGCTGGAGAAGACCCTTTAAATCTAGAGCCTGTCTCTCCAACCTTCAAGCACGTTTGTTAAATAGTCTTAACCTTAGTTACACCAGCCATCGTTATAAGTAACCTGGATAGTGGCACCACTTGGTGCACCGCTCACCTTCAAATACCCCCAGTACTGGCTTTGCCCGCTGAGATTGATACATTCACCATTGCCTGCACGCTCAGAGCGGGCGTCAACATTGCTCCCGTCAGGCCAGCCCTGGTTACTGTACTCCAGCGTCAAATCACCATTGCCATGCGCGGTTTCAATGCGAATGCTCTGCTGACCACTCACATTCTCAAGGCTAAACCACATAGGATCCTGATCACTTAAGCAAACCGCCTGATCAGCGGATAGTCGGCCACCAGAGACACTGCCCTGATCCACGCAAGTATCCGGCAAACCCGCAACCGGTGCTGTATAGCTGGCAACCAAGTTCACATCCGCGTAGGCGTTATAGCCTCTGAGCATTATGTAATACTCTCCGGCCTGTGGTGTCGCAACATCGCATCGCTCAGCGTTACCGCCAACATAAGGGCGACAATCGTAGGTGTCCAGCGTGGGCTGCTGACCATGGCGGAGGTATAAATCAACGTCACCCGTTCCACTACCAGTGCTGACCTTCAGATCAGTTGCCCCGGCCGGCAGTTGGATTTTAAAGTACTTCAGTTCATCCTGAGCGCCTGCAACTCGTACTGCCTGACCATTTTGCAGTTCAGTGATCCCCTGATCTGCTTCAATCACGGCCTGAGTGGTGACTTGATGTGCCAATCCCTCACTGTCGGTTACTTTTAACGTCACCGTATAATTACCGGCATCCCCGTAAGTATGTGTGGGGCTGGCCTGGGTGCTCTGCGCGCCATCGCCAAACTGCCACAGATAGCTCAGGCTTTGACCTTCAGGGTCTGAACTGCCCTGACTGCTGAAGCTGACCGATGAACCAGCAGTGCCCTGGTAAGGCCCATTGATCACGGCTGTTGGTGCCTGATTAGTGTCCCCAGCCAGTTGCTGGGTCCACTGAGTAAACTCGTTGCTGTACTGTGCGGCCCACTTATTCATACGCGTTTTATAGGCGCTCCAGTTGCCAACCCGCGTCTCCCCCAGCATTGCATTGACTTCATCTTTATGTGTTTCAATCATGAAGCGTACCGCCAGATAACCCCAGCGATAGATACGATCCTGGTCAAAACCATCATAAGTGGTTTCAAATACTTCGCCTAACTGATAGGTGCTGCCGTCTTTAATCGTATCTATGGCGCGCTGATTGTCGTTCAGGTTTGCCACATACTCTGCAACCCCTTCGCTCCACCACACAATTGCCTCAGTCGGCGCGTTAAAGTCACCATACAGGTCAAAACGGCCATCCAGGTAATGCACGTATTCGTGCTCCAGATTCCAGACATAGTGATCAGCCTTGGCATAACTGGCCTCATAGGCAATGAAGTTTGCCTGGTTGCCAACCACACTCGGATCGCCTTCCAGATACATACCGCCGTTATCTGTGCCAATACCAAAAATTGGTCCTGCATACTTTTTATAGTCACTGCTGCTGTTGAAAATGTTGACCTGCAGCATTGTATTGTTGTCATCAGCAACTGGTGTTTGATTAGTTTCGAGCATGGTATGGAAGCGAGTCTCTTCCGCTGCCATAGTGTCACATGCTGACAGATGTTGTGCCTGGGTCATATCTTGAGATCGAATACGGATTGTGCTGCTGCACTGATAGGTCTGTGACAAGGCCTTGTTGGTCAACTCCTCTTTAAACCCACAGATCCCAAAATCATTACAATCCGCGTAGTAGGTCGCAACATCAGCGGCACCAAGCCAAATTCCATCCCCATAGCCATAGCTCTGATAAGTAGAAAATAGCGCTTTGAGGGCCGTATCAACCGAGCTCTGAATAGGCGTACCCTGATAGTTTTTAAGTCTGGCAAGTTCTCTGCCCGCATTGATTATCAAGAATTCTGCGTCCGAGCCCACCATCCAGCTTTGTTTGGTGAAATTAGCCAGTAAGCTAACCAGTTCGGTATCTTTACCAACCAGCGTAACGAAATCACTGTTCCACTGGCCCCGGAATAAAATGGTGAAGATCCCATTCACCGCACCACGCATATGCCAGCTGGTTGCATAGCTTTCACTCCAGCGAGATAACCAGGCTTTGACCACAGGCAGATAGACATGCTGTAACTCGGCAGAGTCCATCGTCGTCATGACTTCACTCAGCACCTCTCCGTGCGCATCATTGTTGTCATAGAAATGACGGTTATTCACAAAGGCATCGAGGGCACTTCGAACCGTGCTCTGCACTGTGGGATCGAAGCTCACGGAGTCATTGTAAAACTCCACATAAAAACCCGCACGAATAAACAAAAACAGCGCTTCCAGCTCACTGCTGCCGGCGCCACTATAGCTACCTGACAGAGTCGTCGCTTGCTGCGCCGCGGCCAACATTTTGGCCGATGTAAAAGTCGCCACCTGAGTCGCCGACGGCGCACTGAATAGATCATTAACGCAGGTTGCACCCTGCCCCGTGATCTGTGCCACGATTGTCGATGCACTCGCGTTAGCAAATGCGGTTAAGTCACAGCCACTGGCAAGATCAACCTGCCCAGACGCCATCTGCATCATCACGGGCAAATGTGAATGCAGCGCAGTGTCACGTGCTGCTGTTGGCGCGTTGTCCTGTGCGGCGTGATTATGACCCTCATCGCCATGTGCTAATTGCAGATCGGCCACGCTCAGTGGTTTAAAGTGTCGTTCAACGTGTTGTTGTGCAGCTTCCACACTTGCACAGAGCAAGGGAAGCGCAGCGAGTATTGCTTTTATTTTCATAATTTAACCTTTTTAAAATGTGTATCCAAACCCCAGAAGAGGTGACATATTATTAACACTACGCACACAGTGTATACAATATAATTTATATAATTTTATTGTATATACCACCTAGCATTTCCTTTTAAGCATAATTTATTCATTTAAGTCAGAAAGTTATCGGTTTTATGAAAAGAATAAAAATGTTTAACTCCGCGAATTTGCTCATAAAACAGACAAAAGAGCAAAAAATTAGTAGCAAATTCATCAACAAAGGCTGCACCACAGGTGGCTATTTAACCGCCTCTTGTTAACCAATACTCAGAATGAAGTGCAACAGGTAGAGCCAGAATGTCTGGTACGTTGCCGTAAGGCTGGCTGTTAAACAGGCCGAAGATGGCATGCCAGATTGAGAAAGTTTCGCGATTGCAGCAATATGAGTGAAGTATCAACGCATGCTGCTCACGTTACGGGCGTGTAGATTGGGTCAACTCAACAGTGCCCGATAAACATCGGTGCTTTCTGAGAGGCCCTGGTATTACCCATATGGTTTGGCAGAATTGGCAAGTAAAGTGGCACTCAATTTGACAACTCAGAGAAGAGAGCAACTCAGAAGCAACTCAGAGAAGACACCCAAAGTCTCTTTGCGCGCCAGGTACGAAGTGGGACACGATGTCAAGAGTCTGCTCCTCAGCTTGTATAGCGCGCAACTTTAAACACCGGTGAGGAAAAGTAAGCCTTTTACTAAGCCTACAGCTGACTCAGGCTAACGACTTTCGTAGATGGTTATGCTTTTTAAACATTTTCAAAGACTTACATAGCGTTCAGACAGGAGTATTACAATCCGTTTCTGTGCTTAACTTCGAGTAAATCAAAGCTCTGCCTGATCTTAACTAATCGGTATGTAACTCAGTAATAGACACAATCCCATGGTTCTCAATGGTGACTATCAGGGTTTGATGCTCTAATCTGATCGGGTATTGACCATCAGGCAATCGCCTGGCCGTCAGGTTATTGAGCCCGACAATCAATCCGTCCAGCTCGCTGGCCTTTTGCGGCGCTGCGCCACCTCGCCCACGCATATACTCCATGCCCTGCTGAACACATTTTTCAACAACAGCATCAGCCACTTTTCGGCCCGCCTGGTGCTTCAGAGACTTAAACAATAACCCTTTGATTAAAGAAAACATAAAATTTCCAATATGCGATGACGACGATTCAGGAAGTGTAGCAAAGGTGGGTCCAGATGAGTATGACAAATCGTTTCAAAATATGTAGGTGGGTGCTTGAGTAGTCAAAGTCACTATGCCACTACAAGGTAAATACAATAAGAGGGCGTGCTGTTCTGTCGACTGTAAGACTTGGCAAAGAGGTTAAGCGACGAAGCGATTATGTTTTGACGGGGAAGCAACTGCGCTGGGCTATACGTGAATACGTACACTTGATGCATTAACTTGAGAGGTCTCAATTATGAGGGGATCCCCCAGCGCCGTGCTAAACGGCACAAAATGCTTTGCTAAAATTTGCGAGGAACGCAATTTTTTTAAGTGACACCCACCGGTAAATTCACAGACCAATTGGGGCAGGTTCAATAAAGAAATGCAAGATTATCAAATGCTACGCTTTCTATAAGCTCTGAGTAGTGAAAGTCCTAAGTTTAAGCACGAACTCCTGAAGAATAATCAGATTCGGACAATACGAATGCGCATCCAAGCTTCAACTTAGATAAATCGAAATGGTACTCACGGGAAGGTGTTAACCCAGTAAACGCTCGCACTTGTCAACGATCACCGAAAACTGATCCACTTTCAGCCTGAATTCGATCATTTAAAATTGATCCACTTGCTTACTCAGGTATTGCGCCTGCTCGGCGCTTGTCTTTCAATCTGTAGCTTTCTCCACTCAGCTGTAATACATGCGAATGGTGTAGTAAGCGGTCTAACATTGCAGCTGTTAATGTGGCGTCATCGGCAAACGCGCTGGGCCATTGCCCAAATGATAAGTTGCTCGTTAAGATGACGCTGCCATGCTCATATCGCTTGGCGATCACATTAAAGAACAGGTTCGCTTCTTCTCGTCCAAATGGTAAGTAACCTATCTCATCAATGATCAACAACCTTGGTGCCATCACTGAACGAGATAAGTATTGTTTGAGCTTATTTTGCCTGTTTGCTGTTGATAGTTGCAGCATTAGATCAGCGGCCGTGACAAAACGCGTTTTTTTCTTTGCTTGAACCGCTTTTAATCCCAACCCGATTGCTAAATGGGTTTTGCCCACACCACTTGGGCCCAGTAAGACAACGTTTTCATTCCGCTCAATAAAAGTAAGCGCACTTAATTCTTGTATCTGTTGTTTTGGTACACCCGTTGCAAACTTAAAATCAAATCCACTCAATGTTTTATTTACCGGGAATCCTGCCATCTTGCTGTACATATCACGAGTGCGTTCATCTCTGTGTTGTTGCTCAGTTTCCAGTAAAGACAGTAAAAACTCACCGTAACTCTTCTCTTGCTCTATGCATTGCTCTGCTAATAGCGACCAGTGAGCAGCGGTTGAGCTGAGCTTAAATGATTCGCACAAGTGTGCTATTTGTTCATGCAGTAACACGCTCACCTCCTGAAAATGCATCGTATATATGAATTGAGTGCTGCAGA
>NZ_JACEQV010000070.1:0-1576 GCF_015356275.1 Pseudoalteromonas sp. PPB1
CCGGAGTAATGGGTGCTGATTCACTACGCTGTGTGACCGTACCACCACCGATGCGCTCCACCTGACCACCAAATCGATCTGCCAGGCTTGAAGAGGCCCCTACATGGTTAACCTTAACCGCCATTGGGATGGGTTCAATCCCTCTGGGATCTTCACAGAAAGGCGGTCTTTCACAGGGGGGATGAATATCGTCATAATAAGTACTCACTCGCACTTTAGCGAGGAAATCAGCACGACCATCTCCATTAAAATCCATCGCCTGGAAGGTGTTGTCTTCTTTATCGTACGACATCATAGTCGCCGTTGAGCCACTCGGTGCCGACAGGTTAAACTTCAGCGCTTTTGCTTGACCGCTAGCCAGACCCGTTTTAGTGCCTTTCTGATAAGACAGCTTGTTGCCCACAAAATGCAATAGCTCCGGGTAACCATCTGCGTCTATGTCTAAAAAGCGCGTGTTGTCATCTGAGCTCGGCTTACTGATCCCCGTCAGCTGCGTAAACGTGAAGTTCATTGCTGACGTATGACGCATCAGCTGCCAGTACTGGCTGCTGCCTTTCATATACAGGATGTCGTCTTTGCCATCCTTATCATAATCAATGACTTTCCAGGTTTTACGGAAGGTTTTCGTAGCAATATCATGAAAACGACGCTCATCGCCAAAGCCACTGCCCGTATTCGGGATCATGTATAAATGATCTGACGAGCTGCCCCGGTCGTTACGCACATAAGCGATGTCGGTCAGGCCATCCCCGTTGAAATCCATAAACTGGTGCGCTTTGTAGCGGCTGTTTCTGGAGTAGTCACGACCAATGTCTGACCCCAGACGAATGCTACCACGCGTCTTCCAGTTAAATACCGTCGGTGACAAACAGCTGTTGTCCGACGAGCAGGCCTGCACTTTTTGCAGCGCACTTTGTGTAACGCCGGTGCCGATGTAGCTGTACGTCAGCTTATACTTACGCAGCAGGTTCCCTGAGTAATAGGAATCAATTTGCTTCAGGCGTTTGGTCAGGCTAACCTTGTTCCCTTTCAGATAAGAAACTTTGTTCTTATCAACACGGTCTTCCCAGGTAAAGCGGATTTCATTGCGGGTGCCGCCTGTACCATAGCCCGAATACTTCACTGCTGTCGGGTAATACTCCAGACTGCCGCTCACCTTGGTGTAGTGGTAGGTGTAGTAGTTACCCGAAGCATCCTGAACACGCTTCAGTGCCCAGGCAAATGCCTTACCCTGCTTTGAGTTAATCAACGCATCCGAGGTGCTGCTGTATTTACCATAGGTATATTTATTGCCTTTCACATCCGTTACTGTAAAGGCATACGGGCCTGTGCTGGTGCTTGATGTATGAGCAATGATTTTCTGGCCACTGTTCTGACGCGTACGGTATTCCGTGTTGTTGGCGCCATAAGTCTGACCGGATTTCACAATCAGGCGCTGACCGTCCAGACAAAAGCGGTCATTGCTATCAAAGTTAACCGCACCGGCCTTGCCGTCGGTTTCCATATTCTGCTCACAGCGGGTAATGGCACTGAGTCCGCCAATGGCAAATCCCACACCCACATGACCATTGTTGGG
>NZ_JACEQV010000072.1:0-1516 GCF_015356275.1 Pseudoalteromonas sp. PPB1
AGCTACGAAGACATTTTGGATCAGGTCAGTGAAGCATGGAATGCGTTTATCTCATGTGCTGACAGGGTGAAATCACTATGCTTTAGAGACTGGATAAAAATGACCAGTTAATTAATCAAAATGGTATAATACCAATTTCACTTAATACCTGGTCTATTTGAAGGAGCAAATAGGACGCTAACGGCGTTAAAAATTTCTTATTTAGAACAACTAAATAGCAAAATTTTTGCCTTGTTATCGACCCTATTTTCTCGCCTCAAAATAGATCACTTAATTAAGCAAATTGGTATAAGTTATTTTCGCCCTGTGCATCTATGTAACCATATATCCAGATATCTCTTATGACGAACAACGCTGAAGTTTTCTTCAGGTTTAGGCAACACCAAGAAAATGGTTGAACAAAATCCCGCACTTGATGCGGGAACTATTAACAGGTCACATGATGAGTATGAATGACACATCGACCTGACAATGATTACCCGACGCGTAATTAGGTTATTTTCGCCCATGTCTATTCATGCAACTATGTATCTATATATCGAGTGATGCCAGCAGCGCTGAAGTTTCCTTAGCCACCAACTGCAATGAGTAATAACACCTCCAAAAGATTCTATAAGATCCTACATCGAGTGCAGGACGACGACACTGTGGCGTCAGGTGCGAAATAGAATTAGGATGATTTGATGCTGCTACCAGGAGATCGCTTGCTTGTTATATTGTTTATTATTGAGCTAGTAAAGAAGTGCAATGACGCCCTCGCGATTAAACTTTTCTAGTCTATTTATTATATGAGTTTCTAATACTCCCGGCAGAGGACGATACTGAAAGCTGGCTGTGAGCAATATGGCCGGTGTAATGACGTAATTATGTGATCTTATCCACAGTTGGGTGTGTATATCTTGTTTTTAATTTATGTATATTCTGAGGGTGAAAATGGAGGTCATTTTATTAATAAAAAAGAGAAAAAAGGGGTTGCAATGGTTTTCAATTTCCCTATAATGCGCATCCACCGACACGGAGCACAACGCTGAAAAGCAACGAGTTAAGTGAAGGAAAAGCCAAACGGAAAGCTTAATTAAGAAAAATTAAATTTTCTAGTTGACTTTAAAAGTGAAGCGGTTAATATGGCGCTCCACTTCGCAGCGAGGCTGCGGTAACTAACGAAGTTTAGTTACATAGTTCTTTAAAAATATGAAGCAATCATCTGTGTGGGCACTCGTACAGATTGAGTTCTAACAGCGAATTTCAGTTTACTGAATGACGCACAAAAATTTAGAGTATCAACTGAACTGAGTGACTAACATAGTCAATTCGTTTTGATTTTACTTTTTTAAAGTAGAAACAGACAAAATCAGAATTCATTGAGCATGGTTTGAAGTTTACTTCAAACAAAAAACTTTTAATTGAAGAGTTTGATCATGGCTCAGATTGAACGCTGGCGGCAGGCCTAACACATGCAAGTCGAGCGGTAACATTTCTAGCTTGCTAGAAGATGACGAGCGGCGGACGGGTGAGT
>NZ_JACEQV010000073.1:0-1512 GCF_015356275.1 Pseudoalteromonas sp. PPB1
CGACCATGAGTACGGCTTCTGTTAACACCAGTATCTGGCGTTTAAAATCAGACATGACCTCAAGTTATGGTCGTAAGCAGGAAACAAGCTTTGTCACTGCGAACAGCACTAAGCCTTATCTGGTATACCCGTCCAGAACGATTACTAAAACTTATAATACAGATGTCAGCAGTCTGACGCTGATATCAACCAAAACTAAAACCGTGTCTTCAGTAGACAGTTTCGGTAATCCAGTAAAACACAGCAGTGTGATTGATACGAAAAACGGTTACGCAAAGACGGATACAACGAACACGTATGGTTACAGCTATCATGGTGGCCGGGTTACTAAAACGGTTGAGACCAAGCGTTATTTGAACCGTTTGAATGGCACAAATAAAGGGAACTATCAGAATACCCACACCTCAACCTTTGCCTATGACAGTAAAGGACGGTTAATAAAGACCACTGCAGATAACGGTGTGGCGAAAAGCTATACCCTGAACAGTTATGGTCTGATCACTAAAGAAACCGTCTCTAAGTCAGGTTTACCCACCAAGACGCTGGAAACCTACTATGACAGTACTTACCGCTTGGTGACCGGCGAGAAGAACAGCCTCGGGCATCGCAGCACCATAGGTTATGATAGCCTGGGTCGCAAGTCTTATACCCAGACTGCCAATGGTCAGCGTACTTACTATACCTATAATAAACTGGGCCGTCTGACGGGAGAAGTTTCAACCCCGGCCGACAACACAAGCAAGACTGGCACTAAGGCGCTGAGCACTAGTCAGAGTAAATACTGGTGCACCAGTGGCTGTATCAGTGGGGCTGCTTATTACGAGGAAAGTGTCTCGGAAAGTGACCCAACGAGTCGCACTTACTATGATAAGTATGGCCGTGTTCTACGCGAATCTACTCTTTCAAGAAGTGGTACTTACACGCACGTGGACTCTATCTACGACACGAAAGGACGTAAATATAAAGAGTCCATGCCGTATTTCCACGGTGGCACGACACTTTGGAATGTGTACAAATACGATAAGCAAAACCGGGTTGTGCAGGTCACTAAGGCAGATGGCTCTATCTGGAAAACCGAGTACAACGGCGAGAGTGTGACCACGGTTAACCCGTCTAATCATAAACATACCCAGCTGAAAAATATGATGGGCTTGCTGGTCAAAGTCACAGATGCAAACAGTAAGTCAGCTTATTACGAGTATGATGAAAAAGGAAAAACCCGTCTGTTAACGGGGCCTAAGGGCAATAAGATCCAGGTTAGTTATGATAAGTATGGTAACAAAACCCGGGTAATTGACCCGGATAAGGGAACGGTCAACTATAGTTATAATGCTTATCATCAGTTGACTCGCGAGTCAGACAGCAACGGTAATGTGATCACGTACCAATACGATGTGCTGGGACGCTCAAAAGAGGTGCAGCGTAAGCGCGGTAGTAAACTGGAACATCATGCGGTCAATACCTATGACAGTGGTGCGTATGCCAAGGGGATGATTGCGGTGACGACCGATA
>NZ_JACEQV010000074.1:0-1512 GCF_015356275.1 Pseudoalteromonas sp. PPB1
CGACCATGAGTACGGCTTCTGTTAACACCAGTATCTGGCGTTTAAAATCAGACATGACCTCAAGTTATGGTCGTAAGCAGGAAACAAGCTTTGTCACTGCGAACAGCACTAAGCCTTATCTGGTATATCCATCTAAAACGATCACTAAGCGCTATAACACAGACGTCAGCAGTCTGACGCTGATATCAACCAAAACTAAAACCGTGTCTTCGATAGATAGCTTCGGTAATCCAGTAAAACACAGCAGTGTGATTGATACGAAAAACGGTTACGCAAAGACGGAAAAAACGAATACGTATAGTTACAGCTATCATGGTGGCCGGGTTACCAAAACGGTGGAGACCAAGCGTTATCTGAACCGTTTGAATGGCACAAATAAAGGGAACTATCAGAATACCCACACCTCAACTTTTGCGTATGACAGTAAAGGACGGTTAATAAAGACCACTGCAGATAACGGTGTGGTGAAAAGCTATACTCTGAACAGCTATGGTCTGATCACTAAAGAAACCGTCTCTAAGTCAGGTTTACCCACCAAGACGCTGGAAACCTACTATGACAGTACTTACCGCTTGGTGACCGGTGAGAAGAACAGCCTCGGGCATCGCAGCACCATAGGTTATGACAGCCTGGGTCGCAAGTCTTATACCCAGACTGCCAATGGTCAGCGTACTTACTATACCTATAATAAACTGGGCCGTCTGACGGGAGAAGTTTCATCCCCGGCCGACAACACAAGCAAAACAGGCGCTAAGGCGCTGAGCACTAGTCAGAGTAAATACTGGTGTACCAGTGGCTGTATCAGTGGGGCTGCTTATTACGAGGAAAATACATCTGAAAGTGGCCCGACGAGCCGACAGTACTTTGATAAGTATGGTCGTTTGCTGCGTGAGTCTAGTATGTCTCTGAGTGGCACATTCATTAACGTTGATTACTTGTATGACACCAAAGGCCGTAAATACAAAGAGTCCATGCCTTACTTCCACGGTGGCACGCCACTTTGGAATGTGTACAAATACGATAAGCAAAACCGGGTTGTGCAGGTAACCAAGGCAGATGGCTCTATCTGGAAAACCGAGTACAACGGCGAGAGTGTGACCACGGTTAACCCGTCCAATCATAAACATACCCAGCTGAAGAATGTAATGGGCTTTCTGGTCAAGGTGACGGATGCCAACAATAAGTCGGCTTACTATGAGTATGATGAAAAAGGTAAAACCCGTCTGTTAACGGGCCCTAAGGGCAATAAGATCCAGGTTAGTTTTGATAAGTATGGTAACAAAACTCGGGTAATCGACCCGGATAAGGGCACGATCAATTATAGCTATAATGCCTATCATCAGTTGACTCGCGAGTCAGACAGCAATGGCAATGTGATCACGTATCAATACGATGTGCTGGGACGCTCAAAAGAGGTGCAGCGTAAGCGCGGTAGTAAACTGGAACATCATGCGGTCAATACCTATGACAGTGGTGCGTATGCCAAGGGGATGATTGCGGTGACGACCGATA
>NZ_JACEQV010000075.1:0-1473 GCF_015356275.1 Pseudoalteromonas sp. PPB1
CCAGACCATCCCCGGTGGCATGGCCAATATTCAGGACATCTACCCGCTGGCACCGTTGCAAGAAGGCGTGCTGTTTGTACACACCATGAGTGAAGGGCAGGACCCGTATGTTACCAGCACCACGTTTGAGTTCGACAGCCACGAGTCCCTTGAGCGCTTTAAATGGGCACTGAATACCCTGATTGTCCGCCACGATGTGCTGCGCACCGCCATCTTATGGCGCAACCGCACCACTGCACTTCAGGTGGTACAGCGTGAGGTAGCGCTGCCTGTGACTGAACTGGACTTCAGCGAGGAAGCGGATGTCTGGGCCGCGTTCAATGCCCATGTGGCTGAGCAGCCGCTGTGGATTGAGCTGGAAAACGCGCCGCTGTTGCAACTGAGCGTGTGTGAAGACGCTGCGCAGGGCAAGCATTATGCGCTGTTGTGTGAGCATCACCTGATCTCAGATCACGTGTCGCTGGAGATTCTGGTCCATGAATTAACGGCGCTGCTGAACGGCAATGAAGCCAGCCTGGCAGAGCCAGTGCCGTACCGGGAATTTGTTGGTCGCACCCTGGCACGCACCGCGAGTCTGGATACCGAAACCTTCTTCACTCAGATGCTGGGGGATGTCAGCGAACCCACATTGCCTTATGGTCTGACGGACGTGCTGAATGATGGCTCGGGCATTGAGACGGTGCATGTCACCCTGGATGACGCACAGGCGCAGCGTATTCGACGCCTGACCCGTCAGTATCACAGCAGCCCGGCGGCGCTGTTCCATCTGGTCTGGGCCAAAGTGCTGGGTGTGTGCAGTGGTCAGTCAGAGGTGGTGTTCGGCACTGTCTTATCAGGCCGCATGAGCGATGATGGCCTGAGCAGCCAGCTGATGGGGATGATGATTAACACCCTGCCATTGCGAGTGTCGCTGAGTGAGCAGGATGCGATGAGCCTGCTGGCACACATTAATGATGACCTGCGTGCCTTGATGCCGTACGAGCAGGTGTCGCTGGCCGAGGCGCAGCGTTGCAGCGGTGTGAGCAGTCAGCTGCCCCTGTTCAGCGCGATGCTGAACTATCGTCACTCGGCAGTAGCGGAGTCTCAGTTGGAGCAGGATGCCGGATTTAGAGTCATCAGTAGTGAAGAGCGCACCAACTATCCGTTTAACCTCTCGGTAGATGATTTTGGCGATGGCTTTGGGTTTGAACTTCAGGTAGACAAACGCGCCCCGGCGGCGCGCATTGCACAGTATCTGCAAGTGACCCTGACTCAGGTGCTGGATTTACTGGACAGCCAGAGCAGCACAGCGGTGCAGAGTTTATGTGTGCTGGATGAGACCGAGCGTACGCAACAATTGCATAACTGGAATGACACAGCGCTGGATTATCCGCGCGAGCTGTGCATTCACGAATTGTTTGAGCAACAGGCCGCAGCGGCTCCGGAGCAGATTGCACTGCGCTTTGGTGAGCAGACTCTGAGCT
Organism: Pseudoalteromonas sp. PPB1; assembly: GCF_015356275.1. Lineage (NCBI taxonomy): Bacteria > Pseudomonadati > Pseudomonadota > Gammaproteobacteria > Alteromonadales > Pseudoalteromonadaceae > Pseudoalteromonas > Pseudoalteromonas sp. PPB1. The sequence continues at coordinate 1,464 of NZ_JACEQV010000075.1, forward strand.
ATGGTGAGCT
>NZ_JACEQV010000076.1:0-1458 GCF_015356275.1 Pseudoalteromonas sp. PPB1
TTCAGCTTCTTTGATCATGGCAACAATTTGTGACTCGGTGAACTTGCTTTTTCTCATCGTAAAACTTCCTTCTTTTGTTAATGGAAATTCTACTCAAGAACTGTTGCAGTTTATGGGGGAGTTACACTCTAAACTGCAGTGACCAACGAAAATTGGCTAGAGTTTTATAGCCTAACCTTAACATCCTCAAACTTGTTATCTAATAAATCTCTGATATCGTCCGAACACTCTACATACATTGAGCTGCTATCATGAAGGCCAAATGACATTTTCTTGCCATTAGAAAGCTCGAATTCAACGTCTAGCCAGTAGAGGGTTTCTTCTTCGCAATCCAAAAGTTCCGTAATCTCTTTATAAGAAACGGACACTTTATCGTCTGGATAAAATAGTAAGTCATCCCATAACGATATTTTTTCACCGTACCCTTCAGCCCGATGAACAAAAGCCTTTTGTACCTTGCAATCTATAAAATTAATAATGAGTCTCAACAAAGCTCCCAAAAGGAAGCCTGTCTTAGAACTATCTTTGTCGGATATCCAATATCTAGTCATTTAACTCCAACCAACCTAGTACAGCCCAGTAGTAGAACTATGCAGCTGTATATCCGCAACTACATTCACTTCAAAATGCGGGCATTAATAATGGTATTCTAAATTCTACTCTTGGAAGATGATCTCCTTTTCAGTATCAAATAAACTTACAGCTTCTGGCTCTCCATCAAAGTAACTTTCCCAAAAGCCTGGCTCAGACCAAAGCTTCGGAGAAAGTTCTACATGCGACCCGGCAACAAAATTAATTACCCATCTTGCAGGGATTATATTACTCACAATTTCAAACTGATTTGCGTTATGGAAAGCGGGCGTTCCATTATCACTCATTAATTGAAATTTAACTGCCGCTCCATCTTCCATATTAACAGATAAAACATGGTAAACGCTTTCCAACGATAACCATGAGCTTGTTTCTAGGGTATCTCCCGTACTTTCATCTAAAAGCTTTATACACCGAACTTTCATACTTAACCACCTGATTTAGAGTTAAAAATCACCTTATAATCTTTACTATAGAAGACTTCGCCAGTCTTAGAGTTTTTATAAAAGTGAGTTTGAAAATTTCCTGAAGGACTTTGAAAAGTCTCAGTACTATATTTACTGAATCCTTTGGGTATTGCGGGGTTGTTGATCGACGATGCTGGAATTATTTCACGAGAGCCTTTGATTGCCCCGTCAGTTAATTTACCGCTTTTAGTAAACGGCGAATTGGCTGACTCAAGTGTTAATTGGTTCGCAAGCTTAGGTCCATTGGCAATATTGTCCGCTTCCCTAAGTCCACCCTTTGACCCCTTCTTCTTAGCCTTCCACATCTTATAAGCTTTGGCAGCTGCCGCACCACCAAATGCCAGGCCACCGACCGCAGCGACCACCACAGCTTTGTAGTCAACACAGGCAAATGGCTTGC
>NZ_JACEQV010000077.1:0-1430 GCF_015356275.1 Pseudoalteromonas sp. PPB1
CCAATGGCGGTTAAGGTTAACCATGTAGGGGCCTCTTCAAGCCTGGCAGATCGATTTGGTGGTCAGGTGGAGCGCATCGGTGGTGGTACGGTCACACAGCGTAGTGAATCAGCACCCATTACTCCGGTTAATCTGAGCCAGCTGAATCCGGTGAATATGGTGGGTGGCCCGGCAGCCAGCGCGTTATTACAGGCGGAGCAGCAGGCGGCGCAGGTACAGTCACTGAGCCGGACATCTGGCCCTATTACCACTCAGGGCTATCGTAACAGTTACTACTGGAAAATCCTGGTTTCAACGGGTAATGACACCTTTGCAGAGCTTTATTCTTTAGGCAGTACCAGCTCGTATAAAGACATTCAGGCGGTTGAGCTGAATGGCGATGGTCTGGCAGATATTCTGTACCGCAACAGTAACAATGACTGGTATGCCCGGATCAACACAGGCACAGGGTTTGCCAGCGGAATTAAGTTATTTAACTATGACAAGCCGAGCCTGAAGGTATTTGATATCAATGGTGATGGGATCCCAGAGGTATACCGGGAAGACCATGGAGACCATTTCTACTTCTACAATGGCACAGGATTCACGTATCGTAAACTGACCTTGCATGGCTCTAACTATGACTTTACGACCTTTATGGATGTCACTGGTGACGGTGCTGCAGACAAGCTGGTATTTCAGGGGCGCATGGGTCTTTATCAGAACTCGGATGCACCGACCAATCTGATCTCGTCGGTACGAGACGGCTTTGGTGCGTATACGACGGTATCGTATTCGACGCTGAACAACCGTAATATCTATACGCCACACAGCGATGCCCGCACTAAGAGCTGGGGCAATGGCCGTGTTACGGATATGAAGTCAGGGGCACGGGTCGTCAGTGCACTCATTAAGAATGATGACACCATTAAGTACAAGTATCATGGTGCAAAGGCCCAGGTGGGTCGCGGCATGCTGGGCTTCCGTCAGATAGAAGTGGAAAGCGTGAATGGTGGTACTAAGATAGTCACGACCTATCGTCAGGATGGGGATTACCGGGGCAGCCCGGAGCGGGTTCAGACTTATGTGCGCTATGGTAGCGATACGTCTTCCGGTGGTGGTTCAGGTGGCGGCTCTGGCGGTGGTTCAGGTGGTGGCGGGCCTATTGACCCGTGTGAAGTATTTCCTGAAACTTGTAACTGTCGCTGGGAAGCAGACCGAGCCTGTGAGTTACCAAGAGTTGCACCGATAGAGACACTCAGTGCGGCAGAGGGTTTCAACGGTGCACTGGCGTCACCTGTGCGTTCAAACAGCGCCCAGTTTGCGACCATGAGTACGGCTTCTGTTAACACCAGTATCTGGCGTTTAAAATCAGACATGACCTCAAGTTATGGTCGTAAGCAGGAAACAAGCTTTGTCACTGCGAACAGCACTAAGCCTTATCTGGTATA
>NZ_JACEQV010000078.1:0-1406 GCF_015356275.1 Pseudoalteromonas sp. PPB1
TCCGGCGTTAACTTTAATAATGAAGACCACAGCTCAACCAGCTGCTGCTCTGTTGCTGTGCGTGGCGCAACGTGTTGGGCCGCGGCTTTTTCCTGCGGGTCTGGCAGTGCTTTTTTGTCCAGTTTACCGTTCGCCGTCAGCGGCCAGTGTTGCAGCCCGACAAAGTGGGCCGGTACCATATAAGCAGGTAACTGCTCACCCAGCAGACGCTCGCAGTCACTCAGCAGAGCACCCAGCTGCGCCGAGTTTTCCGCCTTGATATAAGCAACCAGCTCCGGGCCGGTGGCCAGGGCTTTACACAACACCTCAGCAGATTCAACGCCCGTAATTTGCTGCAGCTGGCTGCTGATGTCACCCAGCTCCACCCGGAAACCCCGGATCTTAACCTGCTCGTCTATGCGCCCTAAAAACATCAGCTCGCCACTGTTTTGATAGCGCACCTGATCGCCGGTGCGATACAAACGCGCCGGACTGGTCGCATCACTGGGGTCATAAAATGGGTTCTCAATAAAGCGCTCGGCGCTCAGCGTCGGGTTATTCACATAACCTGTGGCCAGACACGGTCCACCGACAAATAACTCACCTCGGGCCCCCTGCGGCAGGGCGTTAAGCTGCGCATCCAGCACATAGGCATAGGTGTTGTCCATGGCCCGGCCGATGGGCAGCTCCGCCGGTAAGTCGGCCTGATTGGCACTGATGTCATACATCACACAGCCCACCGTGGCCTCAGACGGACCATAGTGGTTAAACACCTGACTGTCCGGGAACTGGGTTTGTAAGGCCAGTGCCACATCGCGCTCAAAGCGCTCACCGCCAATCACAAACACGTGCTGCACACCTGCAAGCGGCGCCTCCTGCAAGGCCAGTATCCCTTCCACATGATGCGGCGTCATCCGCACCAGTCGTGGCTCATCCGCTTTATTCAGGGCTTTACTCAGGGCCGGCAACAGCTCCTGATTATCCAGCAGTTGTACACTGCCACCACTTAAGAGCGGTAAGTACAAACTCGGAACACCAATATCAAAACCATGTGATGTCACCAGCAGTGAACCGTTAAGGTGGTCGGCATAGTAGCCTTTGAGGGCAAAGTTCAAATAATCCATCAGGGCCCGGTGGCTGATCTCCACGCCTTTGGGAGTACCCGTAGAGCCTGAGGTGTAAATCACATACGCAGGGCTATCATGGGCAACCGTTTCCGTGCCAAACTCGGCATCATAGCCACTGAGCCAGTTCGCATCAGTGACATCCTGCTCCAGTAACAACAGGTCAACCCCGGCATCCGGAACGCGGGCGGCCAGTGCGTCACTGACAATCACCCACTCCAGAGCGGCATCAGCGATAATCTGCTGGTTGCGGGCTTTGGTGTTGCTGGGTTCAAACGGAATATAAGCTGCCCCGGCTTTGAG
>NZ_JACEQV010000079.1:0-1323 GCF_015356275.1 Pseudoalteromonas sp. PPB1
CTCCATTCTTCAAAGGCTACCGTCCACAGTTCTACTTCCGTACAACTGACGTAACTGGTAACGTTGAGCTTCCAGAAGGCGTAGAAATGGTAATGCCTGGTGACAACATCAAGATGACTGTTGAGCTGATCGTTCCAATCGCGATGGACGAAGGTCTACGTTTCGCGATCCGTGAAGGTGGCCGTACAGTAGGTGCTGGTGTTGTAGCAACTATCGTTGAGTAATCAACAGTAGTGATGCAATAAGCATTGTGAAAAAGGCCATTCTCTAATAAAGAGCGTGGCCTTTTTTAATGCCTGAGTGAAAGCCATCATGTGAAGGTGGCGCCTTCCACAGGGTAATGTAGGTGCTTGTAGCTACAATCGTAGAATAATCTACAGATTGCAGTAACACTTTGAAAAAGGTCGCTTAGGCGGCCTTTTTTAATGCCTGAAATATGAGAAAAGTGGGGCGTTCAGTTAAACTGGCTCATTTCACCTTGCGCAAAGGAAATGCCAGTGCAAGCACTGTGTCATTAGCCCTTTGCACGATAGATGGCTCTCTCTACAGGGTAATGTTGGTGCTTGTAGCTACAATCGTAGAATAATCTACAGATTACAGTAACACTTTGAAAAAGGTCGCTTAGGCGGCCTTTTTTAATGCCTGAAATATGAGAATGGATGGTTCAGTGTGGAAGCACATCCATGTAGTGGAGCCCATCGCGCATCTTGGTAATGGTTTCTGAATAATTTTCCTCACCCACTTACGTATGGTCGAGTCCGCTCTTCTAGCCTGTCATAGCTTTTAGTAATATTCTGAACAATTTTTGTCGGCCATTTGCAATCCTTATGCAATGTAAAATACGGCTAGGCATCCAGTAGAAAGTAATATTGGATGTTCATGCGTTATCCCGGACAGGTTTTAGCTCGGTAAATAGTCAAAAATGCGCTTTTTGCTGTAATTTTGTCCGAACGCATTGTTTTTCTCACTTTTCTTCAAAAAAGGGGTTGCGCTGGGTTTCGATTTCCCTATAATGCGCATCCACCGACACGGGGCACAACGCTGAAAAGCAACGAGCCAACGAGTTGGGAGTCAAATAAAACTTGATTCTGAAACTTTTCAAAATTAAGTGTTGACATAAAATGGGAAGTGATTAGAATGCACAACCCTCAGCGCTAACAGCGCGGCGACATTAAGTCGCACCGTTCTTTAAAAATATGAAGCAATCATCTGTGTGGGCACTCGTACAGATTGAGTTCTAACAGCGGATTTCAGTTTTACTGAATGACGCACAAAAATTTAGAGTCTCAACTGAACTGAGTGACTATAACAGTCAATTCGATT